>JAJUGM010000280.1 GCA_029268165.1 Bacteroidota bacterium | reverse complement strand
CATACCGCATTGTTAAGCAATTGAAAGCTGGAGTGGGGTATGAATTTATCGGTTATTACGATTCAGAATATGATGATTTTCAACCCCGTCAACGTTATATGCTATTTCTGCAGGGAAAACAAAAACTCGGCGATTTTACGTTTTCAATACGTGAAAAGATTCAACGGACCATAAAGGATGAAAGTGATCGTATAAAGGAAAACGGCAATTATGACAACTATAAGATTAATCCGGAATGGATATGGCGTAATCGACTGACTGTTGCATACAACATTCCGCGATTCTCTGTTAATCCTGCATTTTCTTTTGAAACAATTTATCAACTTAATTATCCTGAGGGTAACAGGTTTGACAAGCTGCGTTATACCATTTCACTAAACTATAAACCGGGCAAACACCATGAATTTGAAATTTATGGTTTGATTGATCAAAAGATCGATGTTGAAAATTCATATAAAAGATATATTCTGGGAGTTGGATATGTTTTTTCATTTTAATATTAACAAATATGAAAAAAATTTTTTTTCTGATTACTTCAGCTTTAATATTGCTAATAATAGCAGTATCCTGTGAAAAGGATTACATAAGAACAGATAAAGAGAATGCCGATGATGATACAGTTGCTGGGGATGTCGATATTCATGAAGATACATTAGATTATATAATAGACAGTGCAGGTGCAGATTATATAATATTAAATGGCAATTCAATTGTTACCAGCGCTACGGGCGTGACTGTGAGCGGGAGCAAGGTCACAATTGTTGCATCAGGCACCTATAAAATAACCGGTTCACTGATAAATGGGCAACTTATTGTAAATACAGAGGATAATGAAACGGTAAGGATGATTCTGGATGGTGTTAATATTACCTGCCTGACAGGTCCACCGGTTTATGTTTCTAAAGCTGGGAAAGTAATCGTTTTTATTGCCGATAGCGCTGAAAACTTTTTAACTGATGGCACTTCATATACAGAGCTTGTTGATGGCGAACCCAATGCTGCCTTGTTCAGTAAGGCAGACATGACGATTTATGGTAATGGTTCTCTCACCATTAATGGTAATTACAAAGATGGCATTTCATGTAAAGACGGGCTGATAATCACAAGCGGGACAATTATTGTAAATGCAGCTGATGATGGTATAAGAGGTAAAGATTATCTTATTGTCCATGGTGGTAATATAACCGTAAATTCCGGCGGAGATGGTCTGAAAGCAGATAATACAGATAATACTTCCTTGGGATATATAAATATTGAAACAGGTACAATAAACCTTACTTCAGGCGGAGATGCTCTGGTTGCTCAAAACAATATTTTAATAAATGGCGGGTTATTTGACATTACTTCAGGCGGAGGAAGCAGCAGGACGACAACTGCGAGCGTGTCAGCAAAGGGAATTAAAGGACTGGCAAACGTATTGATTAACGGCGGGTCAATCAGGGTGAGTTCAGCTGATGATGCCCTTCATTCAAATTCTAACATTACAATAAGCGGGGGTGATTTGACTCTTTCTTCTTCAGATGATGGAATACATGCCGATGCAAGAGTAATAATAAACAATTGTGTACTGAATATCACAAAATCATACGAAGGTATTGAAAGTAAAAATATTACGGTTGAAAATAGCATGATAAGCCTGATTTCCGGTGACGATGGTTTTAATGCAACGGCAGGCGCAGCCACCGAAATGAACGATAATAGCTGCCTCAGTATCAACAGCGGTTATGTGTATGTGAATGCGTCAACAGGTGATGCGCTTGACTGCAACGGTAATCTATACATCAATGGAGGTAATGTAATTGTTCACGGGCCTGCAAGTCAGCCTGAAGTCGGGATGGATTATAACGGCGTGTGTAACATTTCTGGCGGAACACTTGTAATATCAGGCATTAATTCAAACATGACACAGGCTCCCAGTGCTTCTTCCACGCAATATGCTGTATTAATAAGATTTACATCAACACTTTCGGCCAATACCATAGTTCATATTGAAGACAGTGATGGGAGTGAAGTTTTAACTTTTGCTCCGGTTCGTTCTTACCAGTCAGTAATTTTTTCTTCGCCCCTGCTCGAGTCAGGAGTTACTTATAATATTTACACAGGAGGCGGTTATTCGGGTGCGTCAACCGACGGGATTTATAGTGGGGGGACTTACACAGGAGGTACATTCTACAAAAGTTTTACAATATCCGGTATTATTACAACAATAGGCAGCGCTTCAAGCGGGCCGGGTGGCAGGCCATAATGAATAAATCAGTATGTTATTTACTGAACGGTTTCAACGCGCTCAACAGTATCCACGCCTTTTATTTTGCTGAGCATCATAAGCAGATTATTGACATCACGGGTATCATGAACATACAATTCCATGGACGACTCCCATATCCCGTCGTGGCTGTTGAGGTTAACCGAACGGATATTTACATTTAATTCCTTTGAGATAACAGTGATTACCTCATGAAAAATTCCAAAACGGTCAATACCTGTAATTTTTATCTTCACCAGAAATGATAAAAGCCTCTGGGTTGTCCACTTCACAGGAACGTAATATTCACTCTTGCTTGATAACAACTTAATTGCCTCGGGACATTTTGCCTGATGCACAACTACTTTATCTTTTAATTTTTCCTGCACAAAACCGATGACATTGTCTCCCGGAATAGGATTACAGCATTTTGCAATAGAATATTCTGCGGTGTTCTTATCAATCTTATCAGTAAGCAGAATAGGAGTTTTATGATTATGCTGTGTGTGGTTTTGGTTGAGGTCTTTTGATTTTCTCGTCCTCTCAGTTGCTCTGCCTAACTGAAGACTCCAATAGTTAACCCACTTGCTGAGTGTATTTTTCTTAAGCACATCATGCAGGTCGTCCAGATGTATTATCCCTGTTCCAATTTTGCTATAAAGTTCATCTTTTGTTGTCGCCTCATAGGCAGGCAGTAGTTTACGCATAACTCTTGCGCTGGGACGCAATTTTATCTCATTAAGTTTTTCTTCAAGTATTTTTTTACCTTTTTCAATGCGATTTTTATTATCTGCTTTCAGCAATGATTTGATAGCCGATTTGGCTTTCGCAGTGATAACCACATTGAGCCATTCACGCCGCGGATGTACGATATCTGAAGTAATGATTTCAACCTGATCGCCACTTTTAAGCACATAGTTTAAAGGTACTAGTTTATGATTTACTTTGGCACCTATAGCCGTATGCCCTATGTTTGTATGTATTTCATAAGCAAAGTCCAGCGCAGTTGAATTTATCGGCATGGTTCTGATGTCGCCTTTTGGTGTGAATATAAATATTTCTGAAGCAAAAAGGTTTAGTTTGAAATCATCAAGAAATTCAAGTGCATTATAGTCGGGACTTTCTAGTAATTCTCTGATGCGTTTTATCCATCTGTCAAGCTCGCTTTCCTGCGAAACATCAGTTTTGTATTTCCAGTGGGCAGCGAATCCACGCTCAGCAATTTCATCCATCCTTTTTGAGCGTATTTGTATTTCAACCCAGTTACCTTTAGGCCCCATAACAGTTGCATGCAGTGCCTCATAGCCGTTTGCCTTGGGTGTGCTCACCCAGTCTCTTATCCGCTCAGGCTTAGGCATATAAATATCTGTAATCATCGAATAGATATTCCAGCATTGCGTTTTTTCAGGAATGTCAGGTAACGGATCAAATACAATCCTTATGGCCATCAGATCATAAACCTCATCGAAAGGAATATTTTTTGACTGCATTTTATGCCATATTGAATATATTGATTTGTAACGTCCTGTTATTTCATGCTGGATATTATTTTTGTTAAGCTGTTCACGGATAGGCTTTGAAAACTCTTCAATAAACTCCTGATGGCTTTTCTGCTTATTTTTAATGCTTTCTGTCAGCTCATTAAAAACTTTAGGATAGCGGTATTTAAGACTCAGGTCTTCCAGTTCGGTTTTTATAGCATAAAATCCCATCCTGTGAGCCAACGGCGCATATAAATAAAGTGTTTCAGCTGAAATTTTAAGTTGCTTATGTACAGGTAAAGCATCCAGCGTGCGCATATTGTGAAGCCTGTCCGCAAGCTTTATCAGTATCACCCTGACGTCGTCCGACAGCGTCAGTAACATCTTCCTGAAATTCTCAGCCTGAAAAGATGAATTTTTATCAAATACGCCTGAAATTTTGGTTAATCCGTCAACAATGGAAGCAATTTTTGAACCAAAATGATTTTCAATATCTTCCAGTGTATATTCTGTATCCTCGACAATATCATGCAATAAGGCAGATACAATTGAAGTAACACCAAGTCCCATCTCTTCGCTCACTATCCGGCTGACAGCTAAGGGGTGCATAATATAGGGCTCACCCGATTTCCTGCGCATATCCTTATGAGCATCATAGGCCATTTTAAATGCCTTACGGATAAGGGCTTTGTCTGATTTTTTATAACACCGGGTACAATTGGCAAGCAAGTCATTAAATTCATGCTTGATTCGTATCTCTTCCGCTGTTAATGTAGAACTCATAAAAATGATTTGCTTTCAGTGCCTGTAACTTGCAAAGTTAACGAATTTCAGCGTACAGAAACAGATTTTCAAAGGGAAATTTTAATCTCAATTATTGCATTAGAAAAATTTCTAATGCAATGCGATTAAGAAAAATCAACTTTTCCGGTTTGCTGTCGCTGCACCAGAAAAGTGATTTTTCTTAATCGGGAAATCCATTGGTTCGCTCTTTCTAAGAGCTCTAAATGAATAATTTCCTCTAAAAATACATCAAATTTTTATTCGCCTGGATGTATTTGTTTATTCCTGATATGTGTGTTTAACATACTGTTAAAGCCTTTAGTATATTTTTCCTATTTATTAAAGTAGCTAAATCAGCCGCAGGTGTTTCGCAAAGCAACACGGCCTAAGCAGTTTTTCCTTAAAACCCCGATGCAGTGAT
>JAJUGM010000279.1 GCA_029268165.1 Bacteroidota bacterium | reverse complement strand
TGACAGTTTTTAAAGCCTTTGATTTTCAGGATTTTACAACACAAATATCGCTGCGTGACTCCGACAATAAGGATAAATATATTGGTTCTGATGAAAACTGGATCAAAGCTGAAAAAGCTATTATTGAAGCTACGGAGGAAAAGGGCTTAAAAACGATAGTAGTGCCTGGAGAAGCAGCCTTTTACGGTCCCAAACTCGATTTCATGGTGAAAGATGCACTCGGACGTAAGTGGCAGTTAGGTACTATTCAGGTTGACTATAATTTGCCCGAACGTTTTGAACTTGAATATGTTGGCAGTGATGACCAGCGGCACCGACCGGTGATGATCCATCGTGCACCTTTTGGTTCAATGGAAAGATTCGTTGCCGTTTTAATAGAACATACAGCCGGTAAATTTCCGTTATGGCTTGCTCCTGAGCAGGTTGTAATACTTCCCATCAGTGAAAAATTTCATGATTATGCAGAAAAAGTTTTAAATTTCCTAAATAATTACGATATTCGCACCCTGATTGACAGCCGAAATGAAAAAATCGGCAAGAAAATCAGAGATAATGAGTTAAAACGTATTCCCTACCTATTAATTGTAGGGGAAAAAGAAGAATCACAAAATATGGTTTCTGTGCGCCGGCAGGGAGAAGGCGACAAGGGTTCATTTAAACTTGAGGATTTTAAGGATTTTATTTTAAAAGAAACAGCCAGGCAAACAGAAGGACTTATTAATTGATAACCAAATACAGGAGGACTGAAATATAGCAACAATCCCTAACAAAGACGCAAAAAGAGAGGAGTTGCCTCAATTTGCGGTTAATTATCAGATAAAAGCCCCGGTTGTTAGAGTTGTGGGCGAAAATGTTAAGAATCCTGGAATATTTCCTATCAAAGAAGCCCTTCGTATGGCTGATGAGATGGAACTTGATTTAGTTGAAGTTTCGCCGAATGCAAATCCGCCGGTGTGCAAAATAATTGATTATCAAAAGTTTCTTTATCAACAGAAAAAGAAACAGAAAGAACTAAAGGCTAAGTCAGCTAAAATTGTGGTAAAGGAAATAAGGTTTGGGCCTTATACCGATGACCATGATTATAATTTTAAACTGAAACATGCCCAGAAGTTTTTACAGGATGGCGCCAAGGTAAAAGCGTATGTTTATTTTAAAGGAAGATCAATTGTTTATAATGAAGACGGACATGCTATACTCGACCGTTTTGCCCATGACCTTGAAGATATCGGAAAGGTTGAACAACCTCCTAAACTTGAAGGCAAGAGGATGATCATGCTTGTTGCCCCGGCTCCAAAGAAAAAGTAATTAATAATATAACAATTAAATATATCTGAGAATGCCAAAGATGAAGTCAAACTCCGGTGCCAAAAAACGTTATTCAATCACCGGAACAGGGAAAATCAGAAGGAATCATGCTTATAAAAGCCACATTCTTACCAAGAAGTCAACCAAAAGAAAAAGAAAACTTGGCTATCCGGCCATGGTTTCCAAGGTTGATAGTAAAACGGCAAGACTTTTGCTGGCTTGTTAAGCTATGTAATTAATTAAAGTATTAACCAGGATGTATTAGCCGGAAAGAGTCTTTTAAGTGAAAGGCCGCTAACCATCCATAAATGTAAACAAATATGCCAAGATCAGTAAATTCAGTTGCATCAAGACAAAGACGTAAAAAAGTATTGAAAGAAACCAGAGGTAATTTTCTTTCGCGTAAGAATGTATGGACTGTTGCCAAGAATACGTATGAAAAAGGGCTTCAGTATGCATACGCACACCGCAGGACGAAAAAGAGAGAATTCAGAAGCCTTTGGATAGCACGCATAAATGCAGGGGCAAGACAACATGGTTTATCATACTCGGAATTCATTGGTAAATTAAATGAGAAAGGTATTGAAATCAACCGGAAAGTATTGGCTGATTTAGCCATGAATCACCCCGAAGCTTTTGAAGCAGTTGTTAATTCAATAAAGTGAAAATATTTCAACTTATTTCAAAAGGGAAGCTTCAGCTTCCCTTTTTTTTGAATATATGTTTCAGAATCAGATTTTTAATTACTTTCCAAACAAAAAGATAAACATATGAAAATAGCCCTGATAGGTTATGGAAAAATGGGCAGGGAAATTGAAAAAACTGCCCTTGAAAGAAATCATGAAATCAGCCTGATTATTGACATAGCTAACAAACATGATTTAAATGAGAAAAATCTTGCAAAAGTAGATGTAGCCATGGATTTTTCAACACCTGACAGCGCCTACGATAATATATTAGCCTGTTTCAACGCGAATACACCAATAGTTTGTGGTACAACCGGCTGGCTTAATAAATATGATAATATTGTCAAAATTTGTAAAGAAAAAAATCAGACTTTTTTCTATGCCACTAACTTCAGCCTTGGCGTCAATATATTTTTCAGCCTAAATAAACATCTGGCACATATCATGAACAAGTTCAGCCAGTATGATGTTATGATTGAGGAAATTCACCATATTCATAAACTTGATGCTCCAAGCGGTACAGCAATAACCATAGCAAGAGATATCATAGACTTAATAGACCGGAAAAAATGTTGGGAACTTAATCAGGCTTCAGATGGTGCAACCATTAAGATAACAGCGATTCGTGAGGATGAAGTACCCGGAACACACATTATAACCTATGATTCTGCTGTTGATTCATTGGAAATTAAACATACGGCAAAAAACCGTAAAGGTTTAGCGCTGGGCGCCGTACTTGCTGCCGAATTCATAAAAGGTAAAAAAGGATGTTTTACCATGCATGATTTGCTTGGTTTTTAAAAAAATAAATCATCTTGCTAAAAAAAATTAAGCAGAAAAATATTTTTTACTTTCTTATCTTGTCAGCCATTTATACCCTTTTTGTTTTGTGGTTTGATAATTTATGGTTGCTGGCAGGTATTCTTTTTATTGCTGATATTTATCTTTTCAGAATAATTCCATGGGCCACATGGAGAATAAATAAAAAAACCGGCAAACGCAGGATCATACTTGAGCTTCTTGAAGCCGTTGTTATCGCTGCACTCATTGCCTTTTTTTTACGCCTTTTTGTAGTTGAAGCCTATCTGATACCTACCTCGTCAATGGAAAAAACCATTGGAGTCGGCGATTATATTATTGTCAACAAATTGAGGTATGGTCCAAGAATGCCCATGACAATTATTTCCTGGCCTTTTATACATAATACGCTTCCTTTTTCTTCACGTCCTTCATATAAAACATGGGTTCATCTGCCATATAAAAGACTCGCAGGTTACTCGCGTGTGCACAATGCTGATGTGGTGGTTTTTAATTTTCCTGAAGGTGATACTATCATAAACGGACTTACCAGTACAGGCGAAACATATTACACACTGATCCGAAAAATAGGAAGAGACTCGGTTTTAAAATTGTATAAAGATAAAATTATCGTCAGGCCGGTTGATAAAAAAGAGAATTATATTAAAAGATGTATCGGTACCCCTGGAGATACAATCCGTATTGTACACGGAAAAGCATATATCAACGGATACAAGGAGAAAGAACCTGAAAAACTTCAGTACAATTATTTTCTTTATACAACTGCAGGCAGCCTGAGTCCTGAATTGATTGATTCACTTGGTATATCATGGTACGATATCCGTTATAATGATTATAACGGAATATATGAAATACCCCTTACCCATGAGGCCTTTGCGGCCTTACAGAAATCAGGAATTGCAAAAGGTCTGCGCAGACATGAAAGCGTGAATCCTGCTTTTCTTAACCAGATAGTATTTCCTTTTGACAGAAATTTTTTATGGACTGAAGATAATATGGGTCCGTTTATCGTCCCCAAAAAAAATATGACCATTTCAATAAATACAGAAAACTTGCCGTTATATCGCAGGATTATTGAAGTGTATGAGAAGAACAATCTGATAATCAAGGGCAAACATATTTATATTAATGGAGAAAAGGTACTTCAATACACATTTAAAATGGATTACTATTTTATGATGGGTGATAACCGGCATAATTCAAACGATTCAAGATTCTGGGGCTTTGTCCCTGAAGACCACATTGTTGGCAAAGCTTCTTTTATCTGGCTTTCATTGGATAAAAATAAACCTCCGTTTAAGAATATTAGATGGCAAAAGATGTTTAAATTTATCCGCTGAATAATTTTTTTTAAAACTTAATATTGATGAGTTTACAACAAAAACAATCAGAATTTCAACCGGCTGAACAAGTCAAAAAAAGCAGAGCAGCCCTGTATAACTTTTTAATTTTTGTTGCTATTTTTATTATTGTGTTTAATATCGGTTCAATAGGCATTTTACCCAAAATTGGCCTGATTATTCTATACTTGTTTGGTTTTATACCGCTTACTGTTGCAGCCGGGGCTAATCCGGGCCATGTTCTTGCAGGCATAAGAGTAAGGCAATTTAAAGATTATCATAAGAAAGTATCTTTTACATCGGCTATATACAGACAATTGCTGAATATTGCCTATCAGATAAAAAGTCTTATAGTACCCGACAAGGCTGATAAACAGTCATTTGAAAAATTAAGCAACAGCATTGTACTTGAAAAAAAGATAGAAGTTTCTGAAGAAGAACAGAAGAAACTTGAAAAGCGCAAAGAGTTCATCAATTTCAGCATAGTAACTCTTATTTATGTATTATGGGTGATCTGGTTGCAGAATTATTGGTTTCTGCTGGGTATAATCGTTATCTATGACATTTATATTTCGAAAAAAGTAAACTGGAGCTTCTGGAAACGCAGGGACGGCAACAATAGTAAACTGATTGAATGGCTTGATGCGTTAATATTTGCTGTGATTGCTGTAACCATAATCAACATTTTCCTTTTTCAGAATTATAAGATTCCCACCGGTTCTATGGAAAAGTCATTGCTGATCGGCGACCACCTGTATGTTAGTAAAGTTGCCTATGGCCCGCGAATTCCCAAC
>JAJUGM010000278.1 GCA_029268165.1 Bacteroidota bacterium | reverse complement strand
GCTGTTGCTGCTGGTCGTAAACTTCAGCAAATACTGAAGAAAGCAATTGAAGAAGGCCTGGTTGACAAGGACGCCTCTTTATCTATTCGCAACGGAAGGCAGGTAATTCCCATTCAGGCCACACATAAACGCAGGATTGAAGGTATCATACATGATGAATCATCAACCGGCCGTACGGCATATATTGAGCCCTCAGAAGTAGTAGCCTTAAACAACGAAATCCGCGAGCTTGAATATGCTGAAAACAGGGAAATAGTAAAAATACTAACAGTTTTTACCAATGAAATAAGGCCTTATATTGATGACCTGTTACAATCATACGATTTTTTAGGAACAATTGATTTCATCAGGGCAAAGGCATTATTTGCATTATCGATAAATGCAGTGCAGCCTGTGCTCAGCGACGAAGCAGGCATAAAATGGCAGCAGGCAATTCATCCGCTTTTGTTTCTGCATCATAAAGCTGAGAACAAGGAAGTAGTACCGCTTGACATTAAACTTGACAATGCAAACCGTATTCTTATAATTTCAGGGCCCAATGCAGGCGGGAAATCAGTTTGCCTGCAAACGGTAGGTCTCTTGCAGTATATGCTTCAGTGCGGTTTGCTGGTGCCTATGAATGAGAACTCAAAGGCAGGAGTGTTTAAAGATATCTTTATCGATATTGGCGATGAGCAATCAATTGAAAATGATCTGAGTACATATAGCTCACATCTTCTGGCGATGAAGTATTTTTTGCGGTATGCTTCATCAAATACACTCATACTGATTGACGAATTTGGCAGCGGAACCGAACCACATATAGGCGGGGCTATAGCTGAAGCCATACTTGAAGGATTAAATCAGAAAGAAGTATGGGGTGTCATAACCACCCATTACAGCAACCTGAAACATTATGCTTCATCAGCTAAAGGAATTATTAATGGCGCCATGCTTTTTGATACAGATAAAATACAGCCATTATACCGCCTTGAGATTGGCAAACCAGGTAGTTCTTTTGCCATTGATATTGCACGTAAAATAGGATTACCCGAGGAAATACTTAATACAGCATCTAAAAAGGCAGGCGAAAACCATATTAATTTCGACCGCCATCTGCGCGAAATCATTCGCGATAAACGTTACTGGGAAATAAAAAGAGACAAAATACGTATAGCAGAAAAAGAATTTACAGGCATTGTCCGGCAATATACTGATGAGCTAACCAATGTTCAGCAACTTGAAAAGGAAATATTGAGCCAGGCAAGAAAGCAGGCCGAAGAACTTCTGAATAAAGCCAACCGGGAAATAGAAAACACCATCAGAATTATCAAAGAAAGTCAGGCTGATAAAGAAAAGACAAGAGCAGCACGTTCGGAATTGGAAAAATTAAAGCTGCAAATTACTTCGGCAGGGTATGAAAATAATGAAAAGTTAGCATCAAAAATTCAGAAAATCAGGCAACAGGGAAAGAAACTGATAAAAGATTTTGCATTTCAGGGAAATGAGACAGATGCAGAAACTAATACTAAAGATTTTAAAACCGGCGAACTCGTTAGAATAGCGGGACAGGATACGGTAGGAGAAGTGCTTGATGTTCATCATGATTCATGCATGATTGCCCTGGGAAATATGATTACTACAGTGAAATCAGATAAGCTGGAAAAGGTTATCAAACCAGACACAATGGGAAAAGTCAGAGAACCGGCATATAAAAGCTATGCATCTACAGTGCTGGAACGTAAGATGAATTTCAGACCCGATATTGATTTAAGAGGGATGCGCGGCGAGGAAGCTCTGGAAAAAGTAAGCAGGCTGATTGACGATGCTGTTGTTGCAGGGGCTAAAGAACTTAAAATATTGCACGGTAAGGGAAATGGAATACTGAAACAATTAATCCGAGACTATCTCCGCACCATAAATATTGTTAAATCATTTGCCGATGAACATGTTGAACGCGGAGGAGCAGGAATTACAGTTGTAACACTTGATTACTAAATGTATGTTAACAATTTATTCCGATATCATTACACCCCGCCTTGAATACGTCCTGCAATTCATTTTTGTCAACATACTTGGGATTGAATATGAGCTGACCTCAGACAAATTTAAATTAACCAGACTAAAAAGCCCTAAAATAAGTTATGCAAAACAAAAAACAGGGGATGAATTGTTGATCATTCCGCACGGATTGCTTTTTGAAGAGGACATCAAATGGCACTATATTGAAATCAGTGAATGGCATGGATTGAAAATATTTTTCAGAACTTCAGAAGTGGCGGATATCCCCTTTGATATTTTTTCTGCTGCATTCTTTCTTGTTACGCGATATGAGGAATATTTATCACATCACAAAGATAAACTGAGCCGTTTTGAAGCCTCTGAGAGTATGGCCTATAAATATGGTTTTCTTGATGATCCTCTTATTGACCAATGGGTATACCAGTTAAAAAATATACTCCAGCAAAGGTTCCCTGATTTAAAATTCAGGGAAAGGAAATTTCAGTTTCTTTCCACAATTGATGTTGACAATGCATTTGCATATAAATATAAAGGATTTTTCCGCTCAACCGGCGCCTTATTAAGATCACTATTTAACCGTGATTTTAATAATTTTATTGCACGCATTTTAACGTTGTTTTTTGATGAAGATGATCCGTATAATACCTATAATTATATTGACTATATTGAAGGGAAACTAGGGTTTTCATCACTTTTTTTCTTCCTCGTGGGAAATTTCGGGCGTTATGACAGAAATATCAATATCAGGAAAATTGCATTCAGAAGCCTGATTAAAAATATTGCCACCGACCATCAGGTGGGCATACATCCCTCATTTGCCTCAAATAAGAAAATTGCACTCTTTGAAGAAGAAATTCATCGTCTGCATAGTATACTCGGACATGAGGTAACCAAGAGCAGACAACACTTTTTAATTCTTGAAATGCCATATACCTATGAAAAGCTTATAAGTTACGGCATTCAGGAGGATTATTCCATGGGCTATGCGACTAAATGCGGTTTCCGTGCAGGAACATGCACACCCTTCCGGTTTTATAATCTGATAAAGGAACAGGAAACAAATCTGACCATCTATCCGTTCCAGATTATGGACATCAGCCTGATGCAATACTTAAGGCTTAGCCCTGATGATGCTATTAAAAAATGTTCAGTGATAATTGAGAAAATAAAAAACGTTGATGGCCATTTTATCTCATTATGGCATAACGAATCTCTGTCAGACAAAGGTGTCTGGCAAGGATGGAGAAGGGTTTTTGAGGCAATGGTCATAGAAGCGGTCAAAATGCCGGCATAGAAATATGAGCAAGTATTTTACAACTATTATTACAGTTACAATATTCATTCATCTCAAGTACGATGAATAACCAAATTCATCCGGGCGAATAAAAATTATTGCTAAAGGAGATTTGTCATTAACCCTATTTTTCTAATGACAGCCATTAGCAAAATAAGGCTAATGACAAATCCGGGTTAAAATATTTGTTCTTAAAAGGAGCTATTTCACTATCAATTCTTTTGATTTTATATTGCCTTCTTCGTTAATAATTTGTAAAATATAAATACCACTTTTAAGATTTAATGATATTTTGCTCTCTGTTTCGACTATTTGACTTATTTGCAGCTTCCCGGTTAAATCTAATATCCTTACATTAATACGATATGGAGTATGTAAATATAAAACATCAACTGCAGGATTGGGATAAAAATAAATTGTATTTAAATATTTATCTTCTTTTATAGGTGAAACAACACCTTTTGATACATAACCTACACCTACTAGTGAAGGAGCTGTGGCATTATAATCACTGTCAAATAATGGATCAATGAGGCTGTTTGCCCATGAGGTTCCTCCACCCGAACATTGCCAGAAAATGCAGTTCTGTGTAGCCGAATCACCTAAATATGGATTGGGAATACCAATAAATGTTGAGTTTTTTATTAACGGAACGTCACACCAGGGAATACCCTGAATCATATCGGTTCCTGTTGAAATGAACAGGCAGTTATCTATTTCCAGATTACTCCAAACGTCTTGCATTGATCTCATTGCTCCAGAAAAAATACAATTTTTAAACTTATTATAAGGTACCGATGCCTTAACGCAAGCCTGAGTTTCATCCGAACCAATTAATCTGGTATTAGTCACTTCCATTGTCGAGGTTTCATAACCTGGATTGTCCTGATGGCCAATAATACAATACTTACCAGGAAAACTATGATCTAATATACAACTATCTACATAAAGCCTGTAAAAATGTTTCGCATGAATCAAGTCCTGACTTAGATCATTCAAATCATAATCCATATTACTTATTATGGTTTTTTTGAAAATTACTGTATCAACAAATTCTCCATAGTAACTGTCGTAACATGCATGTGTTATATTACAATCTATAACCCGCAATGCGATACATTTATATCCATTAATAGCCGGATTACCCCCTTTAATATTGCAATTCTGTATAATTGCTGAAATGTTTTTATTTTCTGAATTGTACACCAGAATATTACATTCTCCGGTTTCATAACTAAGCGCCCTCGGCATTTCAATAGATAATCCGGTTAGCTTACAATGATTGCCTTCAATGATAACTGACCTCATTGTTGAATCAGGATTATAAATTTTTGGCAGAGGTCCGAAACCATAATTGCCAATTGTTACATTATCAGCGCTAATTATAACAGTTGAGGAAATTACTAAAGTAGTACCGCATTTCAACAAATAGGTAGTGTTACTCTCAAAATCAGGAAAAGTAGTAAAAGGATTCGATTGGGTTCCCTGAGGGCTACCTGTAAAAGATGGGTCAATATACACCTGTGATTGAATGCTACTTGCGTAAAAAGCCAAAAATGCTGTTAATACAAATCGTATTATTTTTCCTTCTTTCATAAACTTAGTTTCATTTATATAAAAAACTGGTTCATCTTCTTACAAAAAATCTCATTAATATT
>JAJUGM010000277.1 GCA_029268165.1 Bacteroidota bacterium | reverse complement strand
CCCTGGTTCTTTCGGGAAATTACGGAGAAATAAGAAGTACCCATTTTCACACCGGGCTTGATTTTAAAACCGAACAGGTTGAGGGTAAAAACGTATATGCGGCCGATTCGGGCTATATATCACGTATCAGTGTTCAGACAGGCGTTTATGGCAAAGCGCTTTATATCAGGCATCCGAGTGGTTATACTACTGTTTACGGACACCTCAGGGAGTTTATCCCCGAAATTGAGGTTTTTGTTAAAAGCCAGCAATACCGTAAGCATAAACATACAGTCGAGTTATATCCTGCACCTGACAAGTTCCCTGTTAAAAGAGCCCAAATAATTGCATACTCAGGCAATACCGGTCGGTCATCTGGGCCACATCTTCACTTTGAAATTCGCAATACTAAGGATGAAATACCGCTTAATCCGTTAAAATTCAGATTTCCTGTTGCTGACAATCAGCCTCCGCGTATATACTGTCTGGCAATTTATCCTCTTGATAGTCATGCCCAAGTTGACAGCACGAATGAAAAAAAAATCATACCCTTTGGGAAATCAGCCGACAATCAAATGATGCTGCAAAAGCCAGTACAAGTTTGGGGCAAAATCGGTTTCGGAATTGAAACCTATGATTTCCTTGACGGAGCTTCAAACGAATGCAGTCCTTTATCCGTATCGCTAAAAATTGATAATACACTCAGGTTTGCTTTTGAACTTGATAAGATTCCCTTTAACCAGGGCTCATATGTGAACAGCCATATTGATTATTCTGAAAAAATGACCTCCGGGCGCAAAATTCAAAAGCTTTTCCTCGACCCAAACAATAAACTCAATATTTATTCCATAGTACTGAACCGCGGGATATGTAATTTTTCTGATTCGGCTATACACAGCGTAAACATTGTGGTCAAAGATGCAGCTGATAATTATACTTCCCTTGGCTTTGCAGTCAAAAGCGTTAGATACAATTTGCCTGATCATCATTTATTTACAGATTTCTCAGTTGCTGCAACTTTTTATTATGACAGTCTGAATGTTTTTGAAACTGAAAACATAAAGATTGTTGTGCCTCAGGATGCTTTATTTGACAATATTAACTTCAGCTATAGTAAAGAAAAGTCAAATGATTCACTGGCATCAGATATTCATGTTATTCATAATGAATTAACCCCTTTAAATAGGTCGTATATCCTGTCGGTAAAACCTTTTGATCTGCCCCACCATTTGCACACTAAAATGCTTATTGTGCAGATTGAAAAAAACAACAAGCTTATTGCCCAGGGAGGCAATTATGCAAAAGGTTTTGTTACAGCAATGGTAAATAAGTTTGGGAAGTATGCCATAGCTATAGATAGTATTGCGCCGCAAATAATGCCGATAACTTTTATTAGCAAGAAAAAATATACTGAAAATCAGATAATTTCTTTTCAGGTAAAGGATAATTTATCAGGCATCAATACATACAATGGATATATTGATGGTAAATGGGTATTGTTTGAGTATGATCCCAAAAACAATATGGTATTTTACAAAATCGACGGTTCAAGATTGATACAAAACCAGCTTCATCATCTGGAGCTTATTATTACTGATAATAAAAATAATATGAGTAAATTTTCTGGATATTTTTATTTTTAAAACTCTTTTAAGTATAGATGAAAATTTATAATGTGCTGGGTATCATGTCGGGTACCAGTCTTGACGGCCTCGATCTGGCATTATGCCGGTTTTCAAAGGCAGGCAGGGAATGGCAATATAACATTGTAAAGGCAGCAACTATTTCTTATCCAGAATATTGGCATGATCAGTTGCTTAATGCCCATAAGTTAAGCCTTACCGAATTTTTATTGTTGCACAGAAAATATGGGCAATTCCTTGGTGAGCAGGTTAATAAATTTTGTGCTGATGGTTTGAATCCTGAATTGATAGCATCACATGGTCATACTATTTTTCACAGACCATCCGAGGGCCTGACATTTCAGATAGGAGATGGGGCTGCACTGGCTGCTACATGTCAGATTACAACTGTTTGTGATTTCCGTTCGTTTGATGTTGCGCTCGGAGGACAGGGTGCACCACTGGTGCCTATAGGAGACGAGCTTTTATTTGGCAATTACGATTATTGCCTTAATCTGGGAGGTTTTGCCAATATCTCATACCGCCTGAACAATCATCGGATTGCTTATGATATCTGTCCGGTTAATACGGTTATCAATTATCTTGCGAGCCATGCCGGATATGCATATGATGACAAAGGCGAAATCGGCAGGTCAGGTAAAATTATAGTACCTCTGCTTGAAGCCCTCGATTCAATTGCCTATTATGATGCCCCTCCTCCAAAATCGCTTGGGCGCGAATGGCTCGAACAATATTTCATGCCGTTAATCAGTAACTCCCGATATTCAATTCCCGACCGCATAAGGACTGTTTATCAGCATATAGCGGGCCGGATTGCCTCATCCATCAGCAAAAACAAGCAGACGATGCTGATAACCGGCGGAGGAGCATTTAATGAATTCCTTATTGAACTTTTAAAAGAAATGGCTGGATGTAAAATAATTTTGCCTGACGAAACACTGATAAAATATAAAGAAGCACTCATATTTGCATTCCTTGGCCTTTTAAGATACAATCGTGAAATCAATTGCCTTGCGAGTGTAACCGGTGCAAAAACTGACAGCAGTTCAGGTTTAGTATATCTTATAAAAAAAAGGTGAGGATCTGTTGATCCTCACCTAACCTTAACCCTAACTACAAAAAAACAAACTAATTATTAACTAAACCTACTAATTAATGAATACTAACTAACCATTATGCTCTATATCTATTACTACGCAAAATTAGTTCCTTTGTTTCTAAAAATTTGAGAATAAAAATTAAAAAATGTTAATTTATTTCTTAATTCTGCGCAAAATAAATAAATCAATTAAAGAACGCGGACTTAAATTTGACAAAAGTTAATTTTTTATTAATAAACTTTACTTTTTTTAGGGTGTTATTAATAAAAATATAACTTTTTTTAAAAAATGTAATATTTACACTTTAAAGTCTATCTGATAAAAAAGAAATTTAATTTTTATCTTTATCATCAAACAAACTTCTATAATTATGACAAGTAAAAAGCTTTTCACACTTATTTCAATAATATTTTTTTCACTAAGTAGTGTTTTTGCATGTACAAATTTTCTGGTATCCAAAGGGGCATCGGCCGACGGTTCAACCATGATCAGTTATGCAGCTGATTCTCATGTGTTGTATGGCGAATTGTATTTTTATCCTTCAAGGGATTATCCGGCAGGCGCCATGCTTGATGTTTATGAATGGGATACCGGAAAGTACCTGGGAAAGATTCCTCAGGTAAGGCATACATGGTCGGTGGTAGGTAATATGAACGAACATCAGGTTGCCATTGGTGAAACAACATACGGCGGGCGCGAGGAATTAATTGACACCACAGCCATCATTGATTACGGGAGTCTTATGTATATAACCCTGCAACGTGCCAGAACAGCCAGAGAGGCTATAAAAATTATGGATGAGCTGATGAGCCTTTACGGCTATTACAGTTCGGGAGAATCATTTTCCATATCTGACCCTAATGAAGTATGGATTATGGAAGTCATCGGCAAGGGCCCCGGAAACAAGGGAGCTGTCTGGGTTGCCCGCAGGGTTCCGGATGGGTATGTATCGGGCCATGCCAATCAGGCGCGTATAACTACATTTCCGCTTAATGACCCTGAAAATTGCCTTTATGCAAAAGACGTAATTTCCTTTGCCCGTGAAAAGGGTTATTTCAATGGCAAAGATGAAGAGTTTAGTTTTGCTGATGCTTATGCACCTATTGATTTTGGAGGAGCACGTTTCTGTGAAGCACGTGTATGGTCGGGTTTTCGTAAAGTGGCTGACGGAATGGACCAGTATGCCGACTATGCAAGCGGAACTAACCTGCATAACCGTATGCCGCTGTGGGTAAAAGTTAACCGTAAGCTCACTGTTGCCGATGTAATGGATATGATGCGCGACTACTTTCAGGGAACTGCCCTGGACATGACACAGGATGCAGGAGCAGGGCCGTATAAATGTATTGTACGCTGGAGGCCGCTTACATGGAAAGTGGATGGTGTTACCTATTTTAATGAAAGAGCAATTTCAACCCAGCAGACCGGTTTCTCTTTCATTGCCCAGTCACGCTCGTGGCTGCCCGGTCCTGTTGGAGGTATCCTATGGTTTGGCGTTGACGATACCTACAGCACTGTTTACACGCCTATGTATTGCGGTATTACTAAAGTACCTGAAAATTATGCTGTTGGCAATGGTTCAATGATGGTTTTCAGCGATAATGCAGCATTCTGGATTTTTAACCAGGTTTCAAATTTTGCCTACACACGATATAGTTATATGATACCTGAAATCAAAGCAAAACAACAGGCGCTTGAAAGTGCATATATTCAGGATATTAAAAAAACCGATGAAGCTGCGCTGGCCTTGTACAAAAAAAATCCGGTCAAAGCCCGTCAACTATTAACCGATTTCTCCTGCCAGGCTGGTGCTAACACTTTCAAAACATGGAAAGAACTTTATGCCTATTTGTTTACTAAATATATGGACGGAAACATCAAAACTCCTGTTGAAGGTCAGCGAAATCCAAAGGTCGAGCAACCCGGCTATGGCGAGGAATGGTACCGGCTGATTATCAAAGAAACAGGCGATAAATTCAGATATCCTGGCGAATCAGGACATTAGGAGGTTATTATCAGGCCTGTTCACCTTTAAATTATACAAAAGGCTTTCAATTGTTATTTAGAAACTCACAGCTATTCACTGGGAATATTTGAATAAAAACCATTTATTATCAGATTATAGGTTATGAGATAAGGATAATTACATTATTTGACAATAGACAAAATCAAGAAAAACTGGCTAAAAAATAATAAACCCAATTATTGCATTAGAAAAATTTCTAATGCAATG
>JAJUGM010000276.1 GCA_029268165.1 Bacteroidota bacterium | reverse complement strand
TCAATAAACGATTTGATATCAGCTTTTTGCAGTGAATCACTGACAGACGAAAGATTTTGCAGGGTTTGTGTAATGTCCTCATTGTTATTCCGGAGGTTACCGGTTACAGAGGCCAGATTATCAAAGCTCTGACCAAGGTTGCCGTTGGGCGCCATTGATGCGGAAAGACTGGCTGTGGTTTCACTCAGGTCGGTTATGGCCGATTTGAGTTGTTTCCTTGTTGTTTCATCGAGTACGTTATTTACTGAAGCAAGCGTTGAATCGAGCTTTGAAAGTACCGAACCCAGTTTGTTCTTTAGTGGTTCAATAAAGTCAGTTAATTCACTTTCAACCGCGCCAATAAGCGTATCGCCCGGTGTATGAAATCCAGGACCGTTTCCGAGAATTATTTTAAGGTCCTTAATTCCTGAAACAAAACTCGAACTTTTAATTAACAGAATAGTGTTTTTTGGTAGTTTAACCTTTTCTTCGAGCCTTATTTGAACCACAATCCGGCTGGCATTATCTTTGTCAAAATATATTTTCCCTACATTGCCCACTTTATAACCATTGAGTATCACGACGCCCGATTCAATAAGGCCTTTTATGTCACTATACACGGCATAATAAGTGTCGGTGGTTTTAAAAACGTTGATGCCTTTTAAAAAATTCCATCCCCATATCAGAATACCAATGGTAACAATAGCTACAATTCCGATTTTAAGTTCACGTGATATTTTCATGTGTTAATTATTTTTTACCGTGTTATTAACTTCTTTCAAAGCCTGTTCAAGCGGAATAATTTGTCCTTCTTTTACGGCAATAACGAATGCCCCGGGGAACATTTTTTGCATTTTCCTGCTTAAGGCAACCGCTTCGCTGAATGATTCGCTTCTTCCCACCGTGTATTTATACATATTGCCAACTTTGTATTCTTCAATATTATCAACACCTTTGAATGAAACATCGTTTTTGCTGATTTTTTTAGCGGAAGCAAGAATCTGAACCTTAAAAACTACAGATGGCATTTTATTGGGTATAGCAATACTACCCTTGCTGCTATCGCTCTTATCATTCATCGCCTGCTGAAGAATTTGCACAGGCATTGTATCAGATGACATTCCTAATTTACCTGAATCATATTTCAGGGCATTACCTGCCAGATAGGTATTTTTATTCTCCATCATGTATTTGTAATCACGAAATGCCCTGAAAATTGCAGAAGCAATGTAATCTCTCCCTTCCTCTGACATCAGATATTTTTCTTCTTCGGGGTTGGTCATAAATCCTGTTTCAATTAAGACTCCGGGCATTGATGTGCGTGCCAGTACAAGCAAACCCTGTTGTTTCACACCTCTATCCTTGCGTGCAGCCCTGTTTTTGAACTGGTTTTGCACATAGGCGGCAAAATTAATACTTTGTTCAAGATACAAATTCTGCATGAGTGAAAAAATGATATATGACTCAGGCGAATTGGGATCGAATCCTTCATAGCGGGCATTATAGTCATCCTCAAGCAGAATAACGGAGTTTTCCGCTTTAGCAACTTCGAAATTCTCATCAGCTCTGTGCAATCCAAGTACCAGTGTCTCGGTACCGTCAACATGAGGTTCCTTATTGCCATTGGCATGGATGGATATAAAAAGGTCGGCTTTGTTCTTATTGGCTATATCAGCACGCTGGTACAAGGGGATGAATTCGTCTTTGGTACGGGTATATACCACTTTCACCTCAGGCAGCTGAGTCTCTATATACTTACCCAGTTTAAGTGCAATGTCAAGCACTATATCTTTTTCCATGCTATGTTTACCCAATGACCCCGGATCTTTACCGCCATGTCCCGCATCAATAACCACGGTTTTAAGTTTATAACCATTAACCTGTGCAGCCATCTGTCCATTTAATGATAAAAAAAACAATGCCGATATAAGAATCAGGTTTATTTTTCGTTCTATCATCATTATCATTCCGGTTTTAATTGTCTCAAATCTGTTAATTTTATTAGCTTTGCACGGCACAATAATAATTTGTGAAAATACAAAATTACGCTATATGGTTGAAATTTATTATTAAGCCTTTATAAAGCTTCATTAGATGCTGATGTTCAATTTATTCCGAAAAAATAGTAACAGGTTATTAACAACGAGGAAAGAAAAAATTACGTGCCTGATAGCGTTGTTTTTATTTATGGTTGCTGCATCTTTTTCTCAGGAAACCGTCAGCAGGGCCGATTCAATTCATCATTTTCTTGGAGACTCACTGATTGTATCACGTGGTACTGTTTTGTCTGACTCGGTTTTAAGTGACACAATCGCATCAGATACATTAGTTTCCGGATCTACCGGTAAAGAAAAGAAAGACTTTCTTGAGGCTGAAGTCAAATACTCCGCAGATGATTCTTTCAGGATAGTACTCAGCGAGCAGAAGATTTATCTCTATAAGAATGCAAAGGTTGATTATCAGAATATCAATCTTGAAGCGAGCTATGTTGAATTCAATATGGGTGATAATACCGTTATGGCAGCGGGTCTGAAAGATACTTCGGAGATTATACAAGGGAAGCCCGTTTTTACCCAGGGAAATGAAAAATTTACATCCGATACGATTAAATATAATTTCAGAAGCCGTAAGGGGGTGATTAAAAATATTGTAACGCAGCAGGGAGAAGGATACCTCCATAGCAGGCAAACCAAACGCTTATCAGACGGAGAGATTCATGTTAAGGGAGGGAAATACACAACCTGTGATGCATCGCATCCTCATTTTTATATTGGCCTTACAAAGGCTATAGCCATACCCAAGGACAAAATTGTAAGCGGGCCTGCATTTCTGGTAATGGAAGATATCCCCCTCCCGGTTGCCTTACCATTCGGTTTTTTTCCGAACACAACGCAACGTGCATCTGGACTCATCATTCCGAAGTATGGTGTGGAAAAAACGCGCGGTTATTTTTTGCGTGATGGCGGATGGTATTTTGCTTTAAATGATTATCTTGATGTTACCTTACTGGGTACCTTATATACCAGAGGCACATGGGGACTTAGCGCCACTGCCGGCTACAGAAAACGCTATAAATTCAACGGCCATTTTGATGCGCAGTATTTCAGAAACCGGATTCTTGACGGAAATGAGGTTGAAAGGAAAGGTTCAAAAGATTTCAGGATTACCTGGAGACACAGTCAGGACCCAAAGGCAAACCCATCGCAGAATTTTTCAGCAAGCGTAAATTTTTCTTCAAGGTCATATGAGGCAAATCACAGCACAAACATGAATGATTACCTCACCAATACAAAAACTTCAAGCATTTCTTACAGTAAAAACTGGTCGGACAGGCCCTTTAATTTTTCGGCAAGTCTTAACCACAGCCAGAACAGCCAGACCGGCCAGGTAGATGTCAATTTTCCCAATATGGTATTTAATGTGAACCGGTTATATCCTTTTCGCACAAAGAAAACAACAGGGACATACAAATGGTTTCAGAATATTCAGATAAGTTATAATGCAAAGCTCGACAACCGCATCAGCACCACCGATTCCATGTTTTTTACCGAACAGACGCTAAGAACCATGAAAAATGGCTTTTCGCATACTATTCCGGTTTCGTTAACCAATATTAAGTTGCTTAATTTAATTAATATTACTCCGGGTCTGAGTTATGACGGGGTTTTATACACCAGTTATATTAACAAAAGTATTTCGGGCGATTCGGCATATTACTATAATTTGAATACAGGGCAACTGACTATTGATACTTTCCGGCAGATAACCTATGCACATGCACTTAGGCCAAGTATTGGGGTGTCGGTAAGCCCGAAAATCTATGCCCGATTTACTTCAAAAAAAGCCGATTCCTATTTTTCAGCGCTGCGCCATGTAATTACACCAACCGCTTCATTCAGTTATGTGCCCGACCTTAGCGGCATTATGCCTAATTATTACCGGACAATTGCTTATCCACGCAGCATGGCAGGTCAGACAAAGGAAATAAAATATTCGGTTTACGAAAATTATATCTATGGAACGCCTGTTTTGCCTGGCCAGAGCGGTTCGGTTAACCTGTCGTTGAATAACAACATTGAAATGAAAGTAAGGCCCAAAACAGATACTACCGGAAAGGATAAAAAATTAAGCGTTCTGGACAATCTGAGTTTTTCAGCAAGTTATAATCCTTTTGCCGAACAGTTTAAATGGTCAACTTTAAATATGACAGGTTCCACCAGGCTGTTTAATAATAACCTGAGTGTTAATTTTGGCGCCACTTTCGATCCCTATGCCCTTGATTCATTAAAGAAGAGCCGTATTGACGCATTTCAGTATAAACAAAACGGAAAATTTTTCAGGACTACAAGAGCTTATATCAACATGGGATTTTCACTTAAGTCAGGAGCCGGAGGTTCGGCTTCAACCGGCAAGGCTGAAGGGGAGTCACTTTCTGATATCACTACTGACAGGCCGGTAATTGAAAATCCGCTTGATGAGTCATCTGGCCTGTATTATGGCGATTATGTCGATTTTAAAGTACCCTGGAGCATCAGGGTTGATTACAGCTGGAATTACAGTAAGACCTTAGCCAAAGCATCTTTTACACATACAATAAGAATTTCAGGTGACCTGAGCCTTACTCCGAAGTGGAAGATAGGAGGGAATACCGGCTATGATTTTGTGGCGCGCAAAATGTCGGTAACTAATATCAGTATTCACCGTGACCTGCACTGCTGGGAAATGCGGTTTACTGTGGTTCCCTTTGGCGACCGCAAAAGCTATTCGTTTACCATTAATGCCAAAACAGCGATATTGCGTGATTTGAAGTACGATAAAAGACGGTCGTGGTATGACAACTTCTGATTTTTTACACATTTGATACTGTAACAAAACCCGAAAATAATTCAGGATTTAAAGGCTGTACGAGACTCATTGTAAAGCTTTTTTCAGGTTTTCAAGCCAGTCCAATGGATGCGGAGTTATCAGGTATTGATTTCTTAT
>JAJUGM010000275.1 GCA_029268165.1 Bacteroidota bacterium | reverse complement strand
TGGATATTACATAAGTATTCTGAGGACATGCTCTCATTAATGCTAATCCATGCGGAAATTCGGTGCCGTGAATATGAATTATATCTGGTCTAAATTTGTCAATCAGAATGCTCCAATTTTTATAATTAGTTTTTTTCTTAAAATTATATTTTATGGGATATCCACCTGGTAACAGTGCATATTCTACGTTCGCATCTTTTAGCATAATTGTTTTTTTTATTGGCCATGTCGTAGCTACACATAATTCAATTTCATTATTTTTTTTAAACATTTCTATTGTAGACTGCATCCAACCTCCACTAACTAAAGTAGTATTTGTAACTTCAATTAATCGATCAACAGGTATGTTTGTTACCCATAAGACTCTCATTTAATAATACTTTTTAAAAGTTTAATCTGATAATTTGGATTATACAATGTATCAATTATATTATAACAATTTTTCCTGATTGATTCTCTATTTTTTTCGGAAAAATTTAACCAATATATTATTTTATTAACAAGATCATTTATATTATTTTCTTGAAAAAATAAACCGGTTTGCTTTTCTATAATAGCTTCAAATTCAGGCATCTGTTTCAAAAAATTACTATGTGTAATAACTGGAGTACCATATACTAAGCTATGAATTGCTGTCAGACCAACATTACCAGGTGATATTGTAAGTGTGGCATTATAGATCATTGATGAAATAACTTCTTCAGAATAACAAGAGCCGTAAAACCATACTCTACTTAATAAATCATACCTTTGCGCAATATTATTTAATATGTTTTTCATTTCACCATCACCTATGAATACAGTATTAGTGTTTATTCTTTGGTTTTGTAATTTTTTTTGAGCTTCTAAAATTATTTCCAATTTCTTCTCTTTCTGCAGACGGCCTATATATATTAAAACCGGGTCATCGTTTTTGAAATAGTCTTTAAATGGATTTAATTTTGATTTGCTTACCCAATTTCTAAATTTAACTTGTTTTTCATAATCAAGTGAATTATAAATAACATGAAGCTTTTTGTGATCAAAACCTTCTCTTAACATTATTTCCCTTGAATAATTACCATACAGAAGTAATTCACTCATCTTGCTGCCGTAAAACAATTTTGAAATTTTCCTTTGAATAAGATTAACAGGTTTACTTTTCAAACCATGACACCATAAAAAAATTTTTTTTCGAAACAAATTACAATATAAGATTAATAACCAATTAGAAATATATGATATATCTCCAGTAATTATATAAATGTCATATTTTTTCAGAATGATTTTTAATATCCCTAATTGCCATTTATAAGTTTTTGTAAGATTAATGTTTTTAAGTTCTTTTTTAAAACCTTTTAATAGTTTATAATTTATTTTCTCTAATGGACTATTTATGGTATTGCCAAAATAAAAATCACAATTAAAAACTTCATCAATTTTTTTAAATATGGCCTCACGGTAATGTGGCGCATAATTAAAAATACAACAAATTTTGCTACTCACAACCTGAACTCCCTACTTTTGAGATTTACAAGGAAAATAAAGCGATACTAATTTGTATACTGAATAATATTATTTATATATTTCTTATAGCCTGTAACAATACCAGCAATAAAACAATAAAGAAAGAATAATATCAGATATCCTGCAATGATAGGTTCTAAAAAGAAAGTAACATAAAATGCTATTCCGCATCCGGCAAAAAGCAGTCGTATAAATTCTGAATTTTTTTTATTGTTTACGATTTTAAGAATATCAACCAAAACGGACAAAGCTAAGATTAAAAGGACGATCATTGGTATAAGGCCTGCCTTTATGCCAACATCAAGCCATAAATTATGAGCAAAATTTCCCCCCATAATACTATTATTGCAAAAAGGCCGTATAAAGGTTACCCTGATAGCTTCCTGCCATAAACGCAGCCTGGGCTCATTATGAATACCGGTTTGGGTTAGTCTTTCATAAGAATTGGAAAATTTAAGCCTTTTCTAAATTTTTCAATATAAAATGCATAAAGTATGATGAATATTCCAATAAGTATAAACAAAATAATCAATGCACTCGTTCTTTTTTCTGATAACATAACATATGCCAATAATGAAAACAGGAAAATAACCATACCGGTTCTGTTTAACAGGTTAAGTATTGAAAAAACGCCAATAAAGACTGTACAGGATTTGGGTATGTCGTTATTGAAATATAAACTTAATGGATAAAGTAATGAAAAAGCCAAAGTCAGTAAAAAATTCCTGTCAACTATATCGGTATTATGATAAATAATGAAGAATAAAATGGGAATGTAAGGTAACGCCAATAAATTGACTGGCCACCAATATTTAACAGTACCATAAGTAATACTGCCAGCAATGGTAATTGATTTTTCACTGATATCATCTTGTTTATAGTATCCATGTAAAAATCAATGAATTATAAACTTACCTTTTTAAACTTTATTTTATAAATCAAAAATGATCCGCTTATTATTGTCATTAGAATAAAAATAACTGACTGCCCCCATGCTGCACCTGTGAAACCAAAGCGATTAATTAAAAACTGAAACAAAAGCACTGAAATAAGTGCACCAAATACCCTGTTTATAAGTTCAACTTTAGGATACCCGTAACCTATAATAATATTTGAAACCATAAAACATATTGCCATGGGTATATGTTTTATTGCTATTATCTGAGCAAATTGTGTTGAATCAATATATCTCCCATAGGTTAATATTTTAATAACAGGATAAGCAAATATGATGAATAAAATAGTTGGTAAGGCATTTAGTGAAACGATTCCCAGTACAAGTTTTTTAAGCTTGTTTGTATTATTCTCTGTTATGGTTTTATAAATGTCGGGTTCAAAGGTTTGACTTATAGCTGTGTAGAATATATATAAATAACCGGCTATCTGAATGGCTACGTTATAATATCCAAAAGTTTTATTATCATTTAATTTTTCAAGCATGGCACGATCAACACCCGATAGAAAATAATAAAGTATAGCAGACAATGATATAGGCCAGCCAAATTTAATGGCATCCTTAAAAATATTCATGTCAAATTTAAACTGTGAGAACATTTTAAAAAAACTATAAATACCAACAAAAGCTGAAGGAATAAGTATAGCCCAAAACCGGCCTGTAGCTCCCTGATGCAAAACCACAACGTATATTATAGCAAAAAATGCATGAAGTATTGTGTTTATTATCATAATAAATAAAAATGATTTTGCCTGCATTTTCATTTTTTGCTCAGTTAAGAGAAAATTGTAGAAACAATTAAAAAAAATAGGGACAAAACACAAATAAGCATACGGGTAAAAGCTAAAATTCACTTGAGCAATTTTTGTATAAAAATAGAAGCCAATTAAAACAAATACTAAACCTAAAAATCCTATAATTACCTGAGCTGCAAGTAAAGTATTAAGTATCGATTGCCTTTCAGATTCTTTGATTAAGAAATAATTACGCGAATAGTATGAAAGAAGTGAAAAACTGATAATAGGTAAGAATAACAGATTAAATGAACTGAAATAGCCTATTATGGCATAATCTTCGGGTGATAGCTTAGCTGCAAGGAATGGATTAATAATTATACCTATTGCCGAAGAAACAACTGATGCAATGAGGTATAAAGAAAGATTCTTAATGTGTAATTTTAGTCTGCTTATTCTTTTAAATATTTCTTCGGTATTTTTTCTAATGATAATATACAGATTCTTATGCACAAGAAATAATTTTATAAAGCTTCGCCCTGCCAGTCACATTAGCAACCAGCAAGGCATTGAATTTTAATATATTATATTTATCAGGTTATAAATAATTTTTATAACCTAATATACTCATTCACTTTTATAAATAGGTCTTAAAAATTGTAATGGTATATTTACCATAATATACTTACCGATTTCTTCAATTCGGATAATTACACGTTTTTTACCGGCAAATTCAGTTAATTCGCCTGATATGCCAGCTAGCGGTCCTTTAAATACCTTCACTCTTGTGCCAACCGATATTGGTTCTGATATTTCTGTGGTTTCTTCATCATGAGCCAGAATGTTTTTAATTAACTGAATCTGCTGATCAGGAATTTTTACTGCTTTCCTTCGAATGCTACATAACGGATAACTCCTGGGATATTAAGTACTTTGAAATAATCTTTAAGTGTTATATTAACAAACAGATAACAACTAAATAATGGCAGCGAAACTTTTTTTTTTCTGTCGCTCCATTGCCTGATAGTATATTGCAATGGCAGATACGCTTTAAGATTTTGTTGTTGTAAAAGTGTCAATATTTTTTTTTCATGCTGAGGCCTTGTATATATAGCATACCAGTTATATGATATTGGGTTCCTGATGGATTGCGTCAGGTTGTATGATAGGTTTGTTCTCATTATTTCAGTATTAAAAACTAGTCACGCCTTTTATAATAGCCATAGCCGTATCCATACTGGTCGCGGTAATAACGGTTATCGTTCATTACGATGCACATATTCTCTATATTCTTTTGCTTCAGGTCTTTTGTTACAAGCATCAGAACCTTTCTGATAGAGTATTGATAACGTGCAACAATTATTTTTATGTCGGCAAAGTCCATGAGCAGATAGGCATCGCTTACCTGAGCCAGTGGTGTTGTATCGAGTACAATACAGTCATATATCTCCTTAAGTTGCGCTATCAGTTCTTTCGTATTACTCATTGAAATCAATTCTACCGGATTGGGAGGGATTGGACCTGCCGGTATATAATGGAGCAATTTGTGGTCGGACTGTAAGATGATATCATCCAGACTTAAACTGTCTGAAAAATACGAACTTAAGCCTACCATTGATTCGCCACCCTGTTGGCTGAAATATCCTGCAGGTTTACGAAGGTCAAAATTCACAAGCAATGTCTTTAATCCCAGTTGTGCATAACTCATGGCAATATTAAGTGCTGTAAAGGATTTACCTTCTGACTCAATAGACGATGTCACTAGCAGGACTT
>JAJUGM010000274.1 GCA_029268165.1 Bacteroidota bacterium | reverse complement strand
TGTTATCAGCGCCAAAATGCCGGCAACTAACCCTGCAACGGGACCAAAGAATAAAGCGCAAAGACTTAGTACAATTGACCTGCCGTCGAAAATAATTCCGGGTGTTAACACAAACGGATTTAACATGGCAACAACAGCAATCAGTCCAAAAGTAATTCCCTGCAATATCTTACCTGTAACAGTATTTCTGTCCCAACGAGCATCAATAAATCCTGAAAAAATGCTTACAGCTACAAGAACAGCCAGATTATAAACAAGCTGAATAATTAACATGAAATTACCGGTTTCTGAAAATCTATCTAAAAAATTACTTTATCGAAATATAACAAAAGTTATTCAAGTTTTATAACAATTGTCAAAAATTGCGTCAGAAGCAGAATACCCTTCTTAGAATAGCTTTTTTTTGGTTTGCTGCTAAGAGTTGATGATGTTATAGGCAATACAGGCTACCAGTGCAGCTGTCTCCGTACGTAAACGTCGGTTTCCGAAAGATATCGGAGTCCAGCCTGTGGATAATGCAAGTTGAATTTCATCAGGAGTAAAATCTCCTTCAGGCCCGATCAGGATGGTAGCATTATGGCCCTTAACAAGGCTCTTCTGAATGGGTTTAGTGTTATTTTCAGAACAATATGCAATAAAACGGGCTTCTCTGCTTTGTTTTGTTAAATTTAGAAATCGATCAAAGGATATCATTGGGTTAACTACAGGCTTCTCAGTTACTATAGCTTGTTTCATCGCAGCAATTATAATCTTTTCAAGCCTTTCTGCTTTAATTTCCTTACGTTCGGACCTGCTGCAAAGCAACGGTGTTATTTCTCCAATGCCAATTTCAACGGATTTTTCAATGAACCATTCAAACCGGTCTGTTTGCTTTGGAGGTGCAATGGCAACATGAAGTTTAACATGACTTTTATTATAGTCTTTTATTATTTCATCTATTACTGCACGACAGGCTCGTGGACTGGCGTCGATAATGCGGGCTTTGTAAAGAGCGCCCTTACCGTCAGTAAGATGAATAATATCAGAAACATGATGCCTCAATACATTTATACAATGCTTTGATTCTGCTTCACTCAGTTCAGCTACATTGTTATTGATTTCGTTGACATAAAACAGTTGCATTAAATAAAGTATAAATCAGGTGTTTCAAAAATTTATCAGGATAAATTATGCTCTTGATGTGAAATTTTTCAAATTTACAAATTCTTTGGTGAAATGATGCAGATATCCCTGCTTTCGGACACACATGGTTATCTTGACAACCGGTTTTTGCCTCATCTTGAGCACAGTGATGAGATTTGGCACGCCGGTGATTTGGGTAATATCAGGGTAGCGGAACAGTTATCTGAAATAAAACCATTGCGCGCCGTATATGGAAATATAGACGACCAGATGGTCAGAAAAATTTACCCGGCTGAACAGCGGTTTTTTTTGGAAGACATGGATGTATGGATAGTTCACATTGGAGGGTACCCTGGTCATTATGACCGTTCTATTAAAGAAAGGCTCATTGAAAACCCTCCGGATATTTTAATTACCGGCCACTCACACATTCTGAGAATTCAATATGATAACAAACTGCAATTGATGCATATTAATCCGGGTGCCGCAGGTAAATACGGACTTCACAAGGTGCAGACCATGGTGAAATTTGTAATAGAGGGGAAAAATATTAATAGTCTGGAAATTATTGAACTGGAAAGAAAGTAGGATAGGATAAACCCAGGTACGATGAATCAGCAAATCCATCCGGTCGAACGAAAATTATTGTTGGAGTAATTCTGGCGAGCAGGAGCGAATGTTGATGGGGATTTGCCCTATGCCCCACATCTCTTTTGTCCTGACACAAAAAAGGATGTAGAAAAAGACAAAGCCTTAACTTACTATACATCATTTTTTATTTTTCCTGCTGACTATCCATACTTCGCTTTTCCATAACCTCACGATACCTGCGAACAAACTCATTCTTCTTCATATCTGTTGAAACCATGTAAATATACGATTCTCCGGATGTTACTTTTTGCCTTCTTTCATTGGGTTTCATCGCAATCATTTTGTCGAGGAATGCCCTGTTTGATGAATGTATCTGCATAACACCCCGTGTATATCCAAAATAATACCATGTAGTGCGATCCATCTGGAGGTAAATATCACAAATATCGCCGCTTCGTTTAAGCTGTATTTCAATAAGACCGTCAACAAGCTTATTGATCTGCCGGTTGTTTATGCTGGCTATGCCAATTTTACCAACCGACAGGTAAGAATTCGACTCATCATTCCATTGCAGTTTAAGTTCATTAAACATGATGGTATGTTGTAATTCAGCAGGAAGTTCCTTGATTGTACCGAAAAGGCTCAGCTCGGTACGTAAAGCATCGAGCTTTTCCCTGCCAATAAGTTCTGTAACAGCTTTTGTATAAGCAGGGCGAGTGAGATCAACGGCCTGAATATCAGGCATACTGTCAATTTCAAGAGCCATAATACCAATAATATCCGGATCGATATAAAAATCAATTCCCAGTATTACATCTAATTCAGTCTTATTTAAGTTCAGATCGTGCTTACCGTTACCTGCACAGGTTAATTTAACCTGTCCCAAGTTGGCACCAATGTTCATTTTACCTTCACCATATAATTCACAGTTTTCGCGATGCAAACTCAGATAGTTACCGGTAGCATAAGGGTTATGCAATCTGTCTTTTGATGCAATCCGGTATTCATGGGTGGTTTTATCATAATATAAATACCCTCCGGCGGTGACAACAGGTTTGTCACTGTAATTCTTTCTTTCAGCCATAAAGGCAGGATACAGATGGATAGAATCATAAGCTGCATAAATGCCATTGTAAATTTTATTGCGGTTAATGTCAATCAACGGGTCGGCAAGCGGAATATAAATATTAAACGGATCGATTTCTGACTGGAAGTTAACCCAGCTCAAGGGCAATTGATCACAATTAGTTTCGATTAATACTGCCCCATCAAAAGTCAGGTATTTCTTTTCGGCAGAAAGGAGTACTTTCCCCTGATAGGCATAGTTGGGGCTCAGCCTGAAATGGTCAACCTCAACAATATCTCCCTTAGCCGTTGTGTTTTGGTTTCGCTCAGCCTGTATGGTTTTAAAATGAATAACCTGTTTCTGGTCAAGTTCATCTATATAATAATAATCGGCTTTGCCGTAATAGGCATACCGGCTGGTAATATTGACCGTAGCGTTGAAGAAGGTGTGATATTGCGAATTACGATTGGCAATTATTTTTGCGTTTTCAAGTGTTTTAAGCATGGCATTTGACCTGACGGTAAGCTTTTCCTGATCGGGGAATATGCGTGCGTCAGCAATATCAATGTATTTTACCTGTGTGGCTTTAATCAGATTACTGTCGTAATCATAATATGCAAGCGGAGAAACAAAATTCAATGAATCCTGCTTTGGATCTATAGAAATGTATCGGGGGCCAACCAGTTCAGAAGTATCAGCGCTAGCAGAGGCGAAAGTTTTGTTAGAGCCCATGGCAAGCTCTTTTCGGTTCATATTCCAGACAAAATAATCGAGATAACTTACATATTTGTTTTCCGGGAAATTAACCATTGTAAAATCTTCATTGGAATTGAAATAGCCCATCTTCGAATTATAATCAATTCTTGCTTTAACATTATCAGTTAGCACTGTAAAACCGTCAGAATGCAACGATTTGAGGTAAAAGTCAGCCGTATCGGCTATAATTTCCTTTGATTTATAGGTAAAATACTTTGATGAAAGGTCCGAATTTTTCAGGTCCATTTTTCCGCTGCCGGTTAGGCCTGTTGGCTGTAGCTTTAAATCGCCCGCCAGCAAACCGGCATCATGAAACATAGTAAAACCAATATCCTTTTTATAAGCGTAGAGTTCATCCTGATAAGGCAACCAGTGAATATAATTATTTACCGACCGAACTTGCGGAAATTCGGTTCCAGTTGTTTTCTCCGCAATAGTAAATTCTTTGGCTACGGCATTCATTGAATCGGGATAAAACAATATGTTATCAGATAAGATGCTGGCGGTAAGGTAATCAACCCTGCCCTGTCCGCGCAGGCCCTGGTTTGATAATTGAATAATCTGGGTAAATTTTCCCTTGCCTTCGTATAAAGGAAGTCCTTCAGAGCCTGTGTTAAAAGTAAAGCCAAGTGATTTATCGTCCTGAAGCCTTAAAGGTTCTTTGATTACAGGAAATATACCGGCTGCATGTAGTTCACCCTCAAAAACCATTGCGTCACGGTTAAAATTATCAAGGCTGTCCATCGTAAACGGATACAACATATAAAAAAAGCCATCGCTTTTATAAGCACCGTTCTGTATATCTTGCCGGTTATAATAAACATATGAATTTTCCTTGCTTTTGAAAATGGGGTATTGAGGATATGATTTTCTTCCTGATTTATTATCAGGCTGGTCGATATATAGATCTCCGGTAATATCCTCAATCAGATTATTAATATCATCTGTAGCCTGGAATCCGTAATTATCAAGTTTACCAGTAAGATACCGCAAATAAAGCGAGTCAACTTGCTGCAGCCTTATTTTAAATGAGTCATAATGAAAGAAAAAGTTATGACCGTAAAAGGTCAATAAGCCGGCAGTGAGTGTTCCATCAAATACAAAATCCCTGTCTTTTTTGAGAACAATTTTATCTTTTGCCGGATAAATGACCACATTTTGCGAGTCGCTAACAAAAATTTTAGGTATGCCATAAATAGTGAGGTCAAAATTTCGCAGGTCAAATACTGCATTATCAAGGGGCGCCTCAGTTCTCGAAGGAAAACTAATTACATCATAGTCTATTTTGGATACACTGGCTGCCAGGTAGTCGTGTAGCCGTGGTTTAATAGTAACCATGTCGGTATTAATATCATAAAATACAAAGCCCATGGCAGCCATACGCATCAGCATCTGTTTTACCTGTGAAACCGGTTTTTTAAGATAATCGGCATAATCAT
>JAJUGM010000273.1 GCA_029268165.1 Bacteroidota bacterium | reverse complement strand
GTCGGGCTTCGGCGAGCGAAGCTCAACATTCTTTATCTTTATTTTTACCTCATTTGTCAATATTTCGCCTTCGCCCTCCTTCCGTCGGGCTTCGGCGAGCGAAGCTCAACATTCTTTATCTTTATTTTTACCTCATTTGTTAATATTTCGCCTTCGCCCTCCTTCCGTCGGGCTTCGGCGAGCGAAGCTCAACATTCTTTATCTTTATTTTCACCTCATTTGTTAATATTTCGCCTTCGCCCTCCTTCCGTCGGGCTTCGGCGAGCGAAGGCGGAGAGAGAGGGATTCGAACCCTCGGTTCCGGTTAACCGGAACAACGGTTTTCGAGACCGCCCCGATCGACCACTCCGGCATCTCTCCAATTAGAAAACTTCAATTATTACACGTTTATTTCAAATATAGTGCGACAAAAATAACACTTTTTACAAATTCAGTCCTAAAAGGTCAATAAAAACTAATCTCACGCAGGAATCATAATGTCTTCTGGTATATCCTGAAACGTTTATAAACCATACCACCGACCTTTTCGTATTCCCTTCTCATTTTTAAATTGGTCTCAAGTACCAGGTGGCTGTCAATAGTACTCATCTTCTCTTTTTGCGCTGTTTCAAGCATCTTTATGGCAAGCAAGGCATCAAGTCCGTTATTCCGGTATTCCTCCTTAATAGCTCCAAGTAATAAAGTAAGCATTTTCGATTTCTTACTCTCAGTCAATATTTTAAGAAACCCAAATGGTAGTATGCGTCCTCTTGCTTTCCTTATGCCTTCAGCAACTTCAGGTATTCCAAGGATAAAAGCTGCCAGTTTTTCTTCCTTGTCCAATACTATTTTAACAAATTTTGGATTTAAAATAAACATATACCGGTTGGCCATATAATCCATCTCTTCCTCTTCAATTTCAGCAAATCCGTATATTTCTGCATACGCTTCATTAATTAACCTGAATACAGGTTTAATGTATTCTCTGAGTTGTTTTTTTGAAGTAAATTCCTTAATGATAAAACCCCCGTTTAGTCTGGCACGTTGATATATATTTTCATAAATTTCAGGAATTTTTTCAGGCACATCAATTTTATAGTCAAACAGGTCAACCTCCTTTGAGTAACCACATTGTTCAATTAGCGAAGGCATGTAAGGAAGACTACAGTTGGTAGCAATCACCATAGGCATTTCAAATCCTTCAATCATGAATCCCTGTGGATCTTTATCAGAGAATCCCAGCGGGCCTATAATACGGCTCATCCCCTTTTGACGAGACCATACCTCAACCGCCCCAGTTAATGCCGTAGCCGTTTCATGATCATTCCAGCATTCAAGACCAAAAAACCTTGCATTGTTTTCATTATGGGTTTTGTTGTACTTATGATTGATAATACCCATAATACGTCCGGTGGGTATATTTTTTCTGTATGCCAGATACATAATCGTATCGCAATGCCTGTAAGCAGAATTTTTCGCAGGATTGTAAAAATCCCATTCATCCATATACACAGGTGGTATCCAGTTCTTATGATCTTTATGAATTTTTTCAGGAAGATAGATGAAAGTTTTTAAATCAGTCCTTGATTTAACTTCCCTGACTTCTATTGACATAGGCTTATATTATAAGTGAGAGTTGCACGTATGGTGTTCTGTTTTTCTTAAATAACTTAAAAAAGATAAAGATAATTTATATATCATAATAAGCCCTACTATCATGGAAATAATCATGGCAAAAATACTGTCGAGAATCGGATAATAAGGATAAAAGCCCCGTGTTAACAGGGTCAATAAAGGAAAAATTAATATCAGAACGCCTGCTCCTATAAATAAAAGATGCATGGTTATGATAAAAACATGCTCTGCCTTTGAGGTTTCACTCCTGGTAGCAGTCTTGCCCTTATGATAATCCTTTGTTGTGGAATAATGCTGATGGTAATTATGTTGATATCGTGAGTGGAAATAAGGGTCGCGTGAATGATAATACCGGGACTTATAATACTTCTGGTATTGCTCCAAGCCTTTTGCCCTACGTAAAACATCAAAAGCTTCCTTAATTTGAATAAATTGAATATGTGCATCCGGTGAATTATTGGTATCCGGATGATATAACTTTGCCTTATGCCTGTATGCCCGTTTTAAATCTTCAGCCGTAACACCGGGCTTCACATCAAGTAATGAATAATAATCAGCCAGCATAGGCTTTCCGATTAAGGTATCTTACTTTGCTTTCCAGAAACAACGTTTTGGAGAGAAAACCCTGCCTTCCTTGTCAAGTAATTTAATTGCTTTGTCAACTTCTTTTTTTTCAATCCCGGCAATCTCGGCTATCTCGCCCGCACGAAGTTCCTTTCCAGCCTTTTTCATGGCATTATAAACAGATTCTTTTGCGTCCATAGGATTAATCTTTTAATTTAACTTAAAAGTACAAAAAAGTTCATTATTATATTCTGCATAAGCAATTATTTCACCGGAAAATATATGTATGTAACCCACTTATTGCTGTCAGGTTCTGACCACCGCCCTTTAAAGTACACTTCCCACGGGGAACCGACTATTGTATAATTTCTGGCTTTGATATACTGACCAAGTAATTCATAAGGAATACCTATAGAAAAATAAGGGCCAATATATTCAATTTTTAATGCCTTTCCGGAAGGAGTCCGGGAGGATTTAATTCTTCCTTTAGCGGGAACTGCAACGGATAATGGAATTCCTGCCTCAAAAGTACTATATCCTTCCCGATTCCTGTTGTGATAAATGCAATAAGGCGGAGCTGCCGGCTTAATTTTTCTTTTTTTGCAATATGCTGAAAGTTCAGCAAAGATGTCAGTCAGAGCTAAATTAAAATTATTTATTACTGAGGAATCAGTAATGGTAATAGCAGGTATAGGTTTTAATTCCACTTCTTCAATCAAACTCAGCTTACCTGAAATCATCTCTGAAAGCGACTTCAGGCTATCAAGCCCCTGCTTAAAATAAGGTTCCATCAGATCATACACAAACAATGAAAAATACCTTTCAGCTACATTCATGTTTTTCATATCAAGCCCCCAGATTACTGTTGTTTCCCCGGCATTACCTCTGAAAGTCCATGGACACATTATTTTCCCCTTTTCCATAAAGCTTATTTCAATCAGTATTAGTTCATAAGGCCTGCTTTCAAGGATTTTCATGCTGCCCCTGCCGGTTTGCCTGTTGGGACTATTCCATTTACATACAGCTCCGGTTCCGTAAGAAGGATTTTCATATTCCAACATAATCTGTGTATCACGAGTAGCCCATGACAACCATTCTTCCCATTTTTTTAAATCATTAACATGGTCGAACACAATATATTCAGGGGCTTTTATAATGGCTTTGGTTTCAATATGCCTGTCGGCAGGTAAAAATAGTCCGACAATTATTAATAAAATAAGGATGATTAATAAAGCAATAAGAATATTACGTATGGTTTTCATGATGAGATAAAATTTATCGTTATGATGCAAGTTATGGCCTTTGGTTTAAATTGTCAAGTAAAATCGGAGTGATTCACTTATTAGTGATAAAAAGATATTGCTTATTTTTGTTTTCTTAAATTCACCAGGAATTTTATTTGCCTTGATATTATAAAATGAGAATAGATATTCTAACCATATTGCCTGAATTACTTGAAAGCCCATTTAATCATTCAATTATCAAAAGAGGACGGGGAAAAGGGTTGCTTGAAATTTGCATTCACAATATCAGGGATTACGCGCAAAACAAGCATAAACAGGTGGATGATTACGCTTTCGGCGGAGGAGCCGGAATGGTTATGATGATTGAGCCTATAGACCTTTGTATCTCAAAATTAAAGGCCGAACGCCAGTATGATGAAATTATATATCTCACTCCTGACGGGGAAAGATTTACACAACGGACAGCAAATTACCTGGCAACATTGTCGAATATCATTCTGCTATGTGGACATTACAAAGGCATTGACCAGCGTGTCAGAGACCACCTGGTTACCCGTGAATTGTCTATTGGCGATTATGTCCTTTCAGGAGGTGAAATTGCAGCCATGGTTGTCGCTGATTCTGTAGGGCGTTTGGTTCCGGGAGTTATCTCTGATGAAACTTCGGCATTAACCGACTCTTTTCAGGACAATCTGCTGGCACCACCGGTATATACCCGCCCAGCTGAATATAAGGGCTGGAAAGTACCCGAAATATTACTATCAGGCCATCAGCAAAAAATTGATGAATGGAAGCATCAACAGTCAGTCGAAAGAACTAAAAAATGCAGGCCTGACCTGTTGCCTGATTAATAAAAAAGCAACGATTTTTTTCAACTTACCTGTGACAAATATTTCTGTAAGGGCATTTTATCGTGTTACAGTATTCTTCATCACTGGTCTGTGTAAAGGGAACCGACTGATTAAATAAGTCTGATAGTACCTGTTTCAGGTTTTCATCAAAAGGATTATAGTAATCTGAGAAATCATGAACTTCGGCTTTTGTGCTTTTGTCACTCAGCGTTATGCTAAATTCATTATCATAGCCTTCGCGTAAAAATAACAGGCAGGGAACTGCTTTTGCCTGAGGATTAATGTCCATATATAATTTTGAGTATAGAAATACCTGAAAAACAGCATCATTACGTTTTGAAGGGATTTCCCTGAAAAGAGAATCCATGCCATCAAAAGTCTGACCGGGAGTCCCTGTTTTATAGTCAATTATTCTCACCATGTTATTCTGCAGGTCAATTCTGTCGATAACACCGCCAATGTTCACATGAATTATCTCATTATCTACTTTGACGGGGACAACCGAATTGTATGGCTCTTCGAGTGAGATAATGGTAAAAGGGCTGTGATGCTGATCGTATTTTAAAATCTGCAGAACATAATGTTTTAAAACTTCTTTAATAATCATATGCATCCCGGTCACCTCATCTGATTTGCCCGCTTTAAGCTTATTGCTGTAAAAAGCTTTGTTTAAAGCGTTTTCAATCACATCCTCGCGTGTCATTATTCCTT
>JAJUGM010000272.1 GCA_029268165.1 Bacteroidota bacterium | reverse complement strand
TGGAGCCATTGCTAATGGCGCTTTACAAGCTGGTATAAATGTTGGTATTAATGGATTAGGAAATACTATTGACGGTGATCCGTTTTTTCAAGGTGCAGCAATGCCGGCTGCTATGGGATTTGTAAGTGGTGCTATTTCAGGGTATAATTCTGCAAGAGCGAAAGGACTAAACCCATGGACAGGTGGATTAAACCGTGAACAGCGTGCAATCTGGTTAGCATATAAGAATGGAGATATAACGCTTGAAGAAGCAATGTACCAATTACATCCTGAACGATCAATTGAAGCTGGTTGTCCCAAGGTAATAGCAACAGGTCATAATGGTAACTCAAGGGCAACGACTTATCCTCTTGATCCAAATGGGAATAGGATAGGTTTATTGCAAGCATCGAGAGATTATGTTTCTGTAAGTTCCGAAATAGAATTTCATAATTCAAGTCTTACCAGTGGCAGGCGGTTTTTATACACATCTTATCACGAATTAACCCATGCAATGATGTTTTATAATGGAGACATGCACAACTATTATAATATTTTACAAATGAACTATGGAAGAGGTTTATTTACTACATCATTAAATAAAGTGGCTTATACACAAGCCGGTTTAAAAATTTTTCTGAAAGATGGGCATATGGTGCTCAATGGGCTAGGTATGGAATAAATGGAGGTAGAATTAACTATGTTGATAGAATGTGGAGATCAATAATTACTACCCCTGATACAGCTGATGAATATAGGATGTTGATGTTTTCATTTTAAAGTAAAAGCTTATGAAGAGGTTATTAAATATATTGCTGTTTCTATTTAGTATTAGTTATTCTTTCGCACAGAGTAATAATATCACGGGAATGTATTGCTCAAATAATATTAGAAAGGGCTTAAGTTGTATTAGCTTAAATAATGACAGCGTTGCGTATGATATTATGCTTTCGGCTGGAAGTCTTAATGAAGTGGCCAGGTATACCTATGTAACTAAAGGGGATACTATAAAAATAAATAATTTTATGGATTTTTATTGGAAGGATAACTCTCTCTATTGGTTTAATAAGAAAAATGAAGTTGTTTTGAAAGGGGGATTAAAAAGAGCAAGTGATAAAGTAATAAGAAAAATACGGAAGAGATATGAAGCTCGTTTAAAAGGATATAATTTATGTATTAAAAATGGGTTAATTGAAAAACTATAACTATAATTGTAAAAAAGCCTCGGTTCTCCGGGGCTTTTTTAATTCCTTATAATCTCAAACAGCTTACCAACGACTTCTTCAAACACATCCGGTTTAACTGTTCCGATTTTACGGATAATAATACTTTTTTCGGCAGTAAACAACCTGTTCGGCCTAATGTTGCTTGGCCTGTTCAGGGAACCTTTTATAAAATCAGAATTATTCAAAGCAATAGCATAATCATCTTTAACAAACTGGCTGGTAATCTGGCAAAGGATAATATCATTGCCTTTAAGGTCGGCCAGAACCATTGCAGGCCTTTTCTTTGAGGCCGACAAGTCAGAATACGGGAACGGCAAAACAACAATATCGCCTTTTATAAATCTTTCCATGCCTCGTCTTCTTCGGGTAACAGCCAGTCTTTGGCCAATACTTTTTCACTGGCGAAATGTGTTAATATTTTATCACTTCCATGCTTTTGTTTTATTTCATTATTTAAAACTGCGGTCAACTTAAGTTTTTCTTTATAAGGTAATTTCTTTACAATTTCAAGAACCTGTTTAAAATTTAAAGTTAAATTTATATTAATATTAGCTGTTTTCATAATTTAATTTAAATTAATTCCTAAATAAGCCTGTTTTAGGAAATTGATACAAAATTAATAAAATATTTATTTGGCAGGTGTTTTATCAATCTGGTATTAAACCGCATCACCGCACTGGTTTTTTAAATAATGCGTAGCAGACTGAAACCCTGAAAAAACGGCATAAAGGGGCAGTTAATGAAATAAAATTAAGAACGAAAGCTATTTTATAAATTATTTTTTTTCTTTAAAAACAATTTTTATCTGCCCGGATACATTTTTATGCGTGGTGCCGAGAATTAACATACTGGTAAAACCTTTAGTAAAATTGTCCTGTTTTATAAAGAGAGTTAAATCAGCAGCAGGTGTTCTGCAAAGCAACACGGCTTAAACAGTTTTCCCTTAAAACCACTATGCAGTTATAGTTTCAATTACAATCCTTGTAAATTGATTACAAATGCTTTATTGCTTATGCTTTTTTTAATCTATAATTGTTAAGCCCAGTTAAGTTATTAGTTCATTTTGCTGCTCATGAGAAATATAGTTATAATATGGCAGATTGAAGATTGTCCGGCACTAACCCCGTACCTCAAACTCAATCCCCATTTCATCAGCCATTTCTTTTAATTCGGCAACAATAACAGGCAAAACGCTTATACCTTCCATTCTGAGCCTTTTTTCTATCTCTCTTTCAGGGTCACCGGGAATAAGCACTTTATCCTTACCCGCAGCAGGCCGGGCCGAACGAAAAGTAGTAATCCACTCATCCATCTTTGCTTTAAAAACCTCAGCAGGCTGAAAAGCATCAATGCGCATGGCTCCGAAGAAATGGCCTGTCCCCTCTCCTACCTTCTTGTCAAGCAGAGGCAAGTAAGCTACCGACGGAGGAACAAAAGGCCCAAAATTAGCACCTGACAAGACAGCCGAAAAAATATCCACAATTGCACTTAAACAATAACCTTTATGACTTCCGTGTTCATAATCTCCTCCTAAAGTAAGCATGGAGCCACCCTTTTTTAAAACCGACGGGTCATCAGTAGGATTCCCGTCTTTATCCTGCACCAGTCCGAACGATACCTTCTCCCCCTTTTTTTCCGCCACAGCCAGTTTGCCTCGTGCAATAGGTGTTGTAGCAAAATCGGCTACAAAAGGTGGTTGGCTGCCAGCAGGTATGGCTACTGCAATGGGATTAGTGCCCATCATCTGACTTACTGAAAATGTTGGTGCCACCAGCGGATTGGCATTGGTTATTGACATGCCAATCATATCATGCTTTAGTGCCATCATGGCATAATAGCCGGCTATACCATAGTGATTCGAACCACGCGTTGAAACCCATCCGCTGCCTGCTTTTGAAGCTTTTTCAATAGCAATTTCCATTGATTTTGAAGCTGCCAGCATACCAATAGCCCCATCGCCATCAACTACAGCTGTACTAGGGGTTTCATGAATGATACGTATATTAGGTCTGATATTTATACGTCCTGCTTTCCAGAGCTGATAATAATCCTTAACCCTGATCATACCGTGTGATGGAATCCCTCGTAATTCGGCAGCAATAAAAACATCGGCTATCAATTTTGCATCATCTTCATTGCAACCCATTGCCATAAAAAAACGCTTTACAAAATCATAAAGGTATTCATGTGTGTACATTTCTGTATTTTTAATTTTAAAAAAGCAAATATAATATGGTATATTTGTTCAACCAAACAACCAAAATATTCATCAAAAATGCAACCTAATATTAATGATTACAAAGAAAAATATCTCTCGGTTTTAAAACGTGAACCAAATAGCGATGAATTAAAGCTTTTGTCCTTTCTTAATAAAATGATTGCAAATCATCAACTGGTATTATTTTCAGACTCTGATGAAACTGTTACCTTTCCATCCTGCCCTAAAGTGGTTAAATTTAATGCAGGTAATGATAAGCCGGGATATTTTAGTGTTAGCTATGCTCAAATACCAACAGAAGTAAATTATTCAGCCATAAGAAACTACTTCAGCAATCTCTATATGAAATTAGCCGCATCAGGTGCTGAACCGGTTTTACAAACAGCCAGCTTATTGATGAACCCTGAAAGTAATCAGTATAAATCAAGGATTATAAATAATTTAGGACTGTTCTTTTCTTCCTCTGCAATACCCCTCATTGAAGCACATATCGCACACGATAAAAACCTTCGGGGACAGGCCATTCTTAGTTCTCTGGTTGCGGCTGTCGGCCCGTTTCCGATAAATGCTCCTGACAGAAAAAAAACCTATAAAATATATCTTGCCGGACCATGTGAATCAAACAATACCATAAATCATACCGGAAAGGTATCCGTTGGCTTTGAAGAAAATTTAAACTCTATATGTACGGTTAATAAATTATGCGAAACCCTCAAGGAACTGATTATGCTAAATATTGCTGCTGGCATCGATGTGTTGGATACGCAAGGGCTTTTTGGCTTTATGATTCGTATGGCGATTGAAAAAATGGGATGTAGCCTTGAACTATCAGAGTTCATGAACAAAATTAAAGAATATGACATGGTTTCCTTATTAACCGTACCTTTGCCATCCACCGTAGCTATTTTAACTGAAGCAGGCAAAGAAGAAGAACTGCTGGCTATTCTTTCGCATCGAAATATCGGTTTTATTTTTGCCGGAGTGACAACGGCTTCTGAACTTACTTCCCTAATGATCAATTCAGAAAAAAAAGCGGAACTGCCTTTAGGCCACTTGTTAAGCATGCCTGTAAATCAGAAAAAAAGTGACACACCGCGAACAAAAAGTAATGATGGAGTGAAAATTGATGAAATTCCTGACCCCGAAAATATTAAAGATGTTATCCAGCAGCTTGTCCAACATCCTGACCTGATGGCCGGAAATTGTTTTCATCAAATATTAGATGCAGCTGAGAGCAGCGTAAATATGAATATAGCATTCCCGTCAACGGCAGGTGTGGTAAAGCTCAACCGTGATAATACCTTTATATTGGCAAGTATGGTTTCAAACCAGCATTATTCAGAAATTGATTTCTGTGGAGGGACAATTATACTGATTGCTGAAGCTGCACGTAACATCCTGTGTACCGGAGGGATACCACAATCGGCCATCGTTGCCGTTTTTTCAGCAGGAGAAGATATTCCGTTATTGATGGAACAGGTAAATACTATTAAATCAGCCGGAGAAAAACTGAATATAGAAACCCATGTTTGTTTTCAGGTTGATAAGAATTATACAGGCAAACCAAAAGTTGTTGCCGGTATTAC
>JAJUGM010000271.1 GCA_029268165.1 Bacteroidota bacterium | reverse complement strand
TGAATTGCGCAAGGAAGCTGATAACATAATTGTAAGCTTATGGAATGAAGTTGAGCATTATTTTTCATATCTGCCTGAAGATAAAAGAAGGGAAAATGCAAAATTATATGGAGTGGTTTATGTATTAAGGAAGTCAGAAAAACAAAAGATAGAAAAAACAGCTGATTCAGTAGCGAGGATTGCCCTTTAATTTTTCTGTATAATACAAACCGGTTACCAGTAATGATCCTGTTATAATGCTGATGAGAAGATATATATCAGCAGTAGTCCCGATTTGATCAATTGCTGAAGAATTGCCCGAAGGAGGTATGAAATAGAAATAACAGACAATTACAAAGTTATTAATAAAATGTGCCAGCATCGGAACCCATAGAGAAGATGTCCACACCAGAAAATAGCCAAACAAGACACCCAATAAAAAGCGTGGCAAGAAACCATAAAATTCAAAATGAAAAAAGCTAAAAAGAAAGGCTGAAATGATTACACCTAAATGGATACTTTTTGTCCAAGCTGTAAACAAACGCTGAAAAACGCCTCTGAATAACAATTCCTCACCAATAGCGGGTAACAGTGCCATAATCAGCACGTTAGCAAGGAAATCCTTAAGTGATTTTGATTCTAAAAATAAACCCGTAAGGTAGTTATAATTATCACGTAACTGTTGCATTTTGCCCTCAACTGAATTCATTGATTCGGGAAGATTTAAACGGGCATTTAGGGCAGCGATAAAATTAATAGCCGGAATAAAAACTATCATGGAGAGTATTACAAGTAAAATACTGAATAAGTATGGTTTTTTTTGTAACAATAAAAACTGAAGGGAATGTGTATGCATAAAGGCCGATGCTATAAGAGCAGGTAAAATAAAGATACCGGTCGTTTGAAAAGCCTGTAAAAATTTTATTACAGAAATATTATCCTTAGAAGGGTTTTCAATCATGAACATTATTTCCGAAAGACTGGCATGATAAATTATCTTGATGGCCATTATTCCAAGCAAAGCAGTAAAAAGAAAAAATGTTAAAATAAGAAACAGCACAAACATCAGTTTATACCAGGATGAAGAAGTAATTACAAATTGTCTGTATCTTTCAAGCAAACGGTTCATGCCACATGTTTTGTTTTTAATATCTTTTGCGCTATAAAAATAGTTTAATTTATACGTATAGCCAAGCACAAAACAAGCCTGTTTTATCAAAGGTATTATTTTTCATAATTTTGCGCTGATTTTAAAATAAATGTTTTGGTTTATATTGGGGATATAGTTTTAAGAGACAAGCCACTTTTTCTGGCTCCTATGGAGGATGTTACAGATCCATCCTTTCGTTTCATTTGCAAACATTTCGGTGTTGATGTAATGTACACTGAATTTATTGCGTCAGACGGGCTAATCAGAAAATCTTCAAAAAGTATAAGGAAGCTGGATATATTTGATTATGAAAGGCCTGTTGGCATACAACTCTATGGCCATAAAACTGAAAGTATGGTTGAAGCCGCCTTAATGGCTGAGGAGGCAAAACCTGATTTGATTGACCTGAATTTCGGTTGCCCTGTGAAAAAGATTGCTGCGAGAGGCGCCGGAGCCGGAATGCTTTGCAATGTGCCTCTTATGGTAGAAATGACAAAGGCGATTGTTGATGCAGTGAAATTGCCGGTAACCGTGAAAACCCGACTGGGCTGGGATGAGAATAGCAAAAATATTGTTGAGATTGCTGAGAGGTTGCAGGATGCAGGTATAAAAGCAATAACCATTCATGGCCGGACGCGGGCGCAATTATATAAAGGGGAAGCTGACTGGACACTTATCGGAGGGGTAAAAAATAATCCGCGCATGAAAATACCGGTAATCGGAAATGGCGATATATTAACTCCACAGCAGGCCATGGAGGCATTTAATAAATACGGGGTTGATGGCATAATGATTGGGCGTGGGGCAGTAGGGCATCCATGGATATTCAGAGAAATAAGGCATTATATGGATACGGGTTCGCTACTCTCCGACATGACAATACAGGAAAAGGTTGACCTTGCAAAGCTTCAGCTTGCCAAATCAATTGAATGGAAAGGAATTCCGGTTGGAATTTATGAAATGCGAAGGCATTTAAGCCATTATTTTAAAGGATTGCATAACTTTAAAGAATACAGACTTAAACTTGTCACCAGTCTTGACCCTGATGAAATATATTCTCTACTCGATACATTACCTGTTATTTATGGTTGATTTTTTTTCTCAGACAATTTTAAACTTTAGACATATTTGTTTTTTTGATAATTTTATTTTTTCATTATAGAATTACCTGAATTCCATTATTTTTGCCCAAAATTACCGATGATGTACAAAGTGGAAGATTTTGAGGAGATTAGGCCTTATCATGATCATGAAGTAAAAGCCGCACTAAGAAGAATAGTGTCAATACCGTTATTCGACAAAATTCTTGATTTCGCTTTTCCTGAGGAAGATAAGAAAAAAATAAAAGCAGAACTGACAGATACGTATACCGCTATTGGGTTCCAGAAAAAATTTATGTACCCCCTAGTTTACTCAATTGTCAATAAAACCTCAAATGGGCTTACAAATGATGGTTTTGAGCAGCTGGAAACAAATAAAGCTTACCTGTTCGTTGCCAACCACAGGGATATCGTATTGGATTCAGCTATATTACAGGTTCTTCTGTTGGATCATGGCCATAATACATCTGAGATTACTTTCGGAAGTAATCTGATGATCAATCAATTTGTAATAGACCTTGGCAAAGTGAACAGAATGTTTAAAGTGCACCGTGAGGGTAATAAAGTTGAATTGTTGAAGAACTCGCAAAGGCTTTCGGCTTATATAAGATATACAATTACTCAAAAGAAAGTTTCAGCTTGGATTGCACAACGTGGAGGGCGTACGAAAGACGGACATGATAAGACCGAACCAGGTTTATTGAAAATGTTTAATATGAGCGGGACAAAAGATTTTTATGAATCGTTTTATGAACTGAACATTGTTCCGCTGATTATTTCATACGAATATGAACCTTGCTGTGCCTTTAAGGTAAAAGAACTTTACATCTCCTTGGACAAGGTCTACAAAAAGGCAAAAGATGAAGATTTGATAAGTATTCTGACAGGGATTACTCAGCCAAAAGGGCGTATTCACATGTCAGTGGGTACGCCATTAAATCAGTACCTTAAAGAAACTGAACATATTTCGGGGTATAATAACAAAATTGCCCGACTCACTGAAATTATCGATGCGGAAATTTACCAACATTATAAATGCTGGCCTACCCATTATATGGCTTTTGATTTATTGTTTAATTCAAATAAATATAAAGAATATTATTCTGGTGAAGATTTGAAGTCTTTCAAAGAATATATGGAAAATGAAATTAAAGACATAGAAGGCGATAAAAACATCATTCAGGATATTTTTCTGAAAATATACGCTAATCCGGTTATCAATGTCCGGAAACTGAAACAGGGTTATTAAAACATTTTCAATATAGGCTACTCAGTAATTTAATGGTTCCCATTCGGCAAATGATTCAATATTGACCTGAACTTTAGGCGATGTCTGATATCTTTCGTAATGGTTATAAAACCACCCTAAGTACTCTGAATCACCACCATTGAGAGTTGTAATAAGAAAACGGTTAGGCAGATTGCCAATGTTTAATGCCTGCTCACGAGGTAATGGTTTATCGCCTCCCTGAGGGTCAATAGGGATCCAGCCATAGCCGGGCAAATAAACTTCAGACCATCTGTGATATACATCATCCATACTTGCATCATCGCCTCTGACAACAATTGCCCCGACATATCTTGCAGGCAGGCCGGCTGCACGGCATAAAGAAATAAAGCTGAATGTGTATTCCGAACATGAACCGCTGCCTCTTTTTAATACATAGGGTGCTGCATTCCAGCCTCCTTCAAGCTTATATTCAAGATGGTTGCGAACATAGTTAAAGATTTTACGGGCTATCCAGTATGGATTTGTTTCATTACCGACAATATCTCTTGCAAGTTGCTGAATGTAAGCATCATTAGTCAGATATTTACTGCCATTGCAAGTATATTGTTTTCGTATTTCTTCCGGGACCGCTTGCAAAGACCCTACTTTATCCGGAAAGATGAAATAACGGATTGCTGATATTTCGGCATCGACCTTCATGATTGTTTCCACAGTTTCGTTTGAGGACACATTTTTATAGGTTAACCAGGCTATTCTTTGTTCATACTGGTCTTTTTTAACTGAAAAGTTCTGTGGAATAATTGATATATTTTTTATTTTCTGTTGAGGAAGAGATTCAGGCAAAGCCAAAAATACCTCAAGATTTTTTAAATTGCCATTACCATATACCTTAGCCTGATGCGTAAATGTTATCTGTGCTTTTCGGGTATTACTGATATGAAATTTTTCGTTATCAGTGCCGACGATCTGATAAATGGAGTCATTTTGGGAATCGGCAGTCCATAGACATTTACCATCCCAGGCAATGCCTCTGGCATAAGGCCCCGGTGAATCAATAATCATAATTACTTCACCCGATTCAGGGTCAATCATGTATAACTCATTCATTAATCTGTCTGTGCTCCAAAGGAAATTACCATCTGAAGTTAAACCGTTAACTGTTCTTGCCGGGCCGGTAATTTTTTTAACAGCAGTACCGTCGCTTAAATCAATTTTCAAAATTGCATTTTCCTGTCCGTCGCCTATCCATAGAGATTGGCCGTCCCATGCCAATGCTTCAGGGTAATCTGAAGGTGATTCAATGACTGTCAATACCGTTCCATCCTGAGGGTCTATTTTGTAAATCTTCTTTTGCTTTAAATCAGCATTCCAAAGGTAGTTACCATCCCATGCCAAACCTGTGGGCCAGAAACCCGGAGAAGGTATCTGGTGTAAAACCGCTCCTGATTCAGGATTAATTTTGTACAGAGTATCAGCCAGATAGTCTGCAATCCATAAATCATCGCCTCCAAAGGTAAGACCAGTGCAGTATTTTCCCGGTGAGGGAACAACCTTTATAATT
>JAJUGM010000270.1 GCA_029268165.1 Bacteroidota bacterium | reverse complement strand
ATCAGCATCGAGCAGAAATTCAACAGTACCTGCTGAATAATAATCAACAGCCTGAGCCATTTTTACTGCGGCTTCCCCCATTTTTTGACGCAAATCTTTGTCTAAAGCTGGAGAAGGCGACTCTTCAATCAGTTTCTGATGTTTACGCTGAATGGAGCATTCGCGTTCGCCGAGGTGGATATAGTTGCCATGTTTATCGCCAAAAACCTGAAATTCAATATGTCTGGGGTTTTTGACGTATTTTTCAATGAATACAGAGTCGTCATTAAAGGCTTTTAGGGCTTCATTGGTTGCAAGTTTGAACATTTTCTCAAGCTGAGATGCTTTTTCAACAATTCGCATACCTCTGCCGCCGCCACCTGCAGCGGCTTTAAGTATTACCGGATAGCCTATTTTACTTGCAATGTCATGGGCCTCCCTAACATTTTTTACATTGCCGTGACTGCCCTGTAGCAAAGGTATCTTATGACGCATCGCAATTTGTTTGGCAATGGTTTTATTACCCATTTTGTAAATAGCTGAATCTGAAGGACCAATGAAAATAATATTTTCATCTTTGCAACGCCTTGCAAAATAAGGGTTCTCAGCCAGAAATCCATATCCCGGATGGATAGCCTGTATTTTGTGTAACCTGGCAGCTTCAATAATCCTTTCAATATCAAGAAATTCAGGTATTTCATCAAGTGTTTCGGAGAAATCAATAACATCATCAACCATGCGGAGATACAAGGCATTTGGTTCTTTTGATGTTTTAATGCCATAAGTCTTAATGCCCATTCTTTTTGCTGTTTCGTTGATACGTACAGCAATTTCACCACGGTTGGCAATAAGGATGCTTTTAATTTTCATGCTGAGTGAGCGTTTTATTTATTAGTTATGCAAATATAATTTAACCATGCAATGAGACAATGCGAAGTGTGTCATCTGATGACCGGGTTTTATAGGGGTATATTTCCATGTTTGCGTGAAGGGACACTAACATGTTTGCTTTCTAATGCATGAAAAGCTGAAATGAGTTTTTTGCGTGTTAAAGCCGGATCAATAACTTCATCAACATACCCTTTTTCATCAGCGATATAAGGGTTTGCTATTTCGTCACGGTATTTAACGGTAAGTTCTTTTTTTAGTTTAGCAGGGTCATCAGACTCGAGCAATTCTTTACGATAGAGGATAGATACAGCGCCTTCAGGGCCCATAACGGCTATTTCGGCAGTAGGCCAGGCAAAATTAAAGTCGCCTCCAAGATTTTTGCTGTTCATTACGCAGTAAGCGCCTCCGTATGATTTTCTGAGGATAACTGTAATTTTGGGTACTGTGGCTTCAGAATAAGCATAGAGTAATTTTGCGCCATGCCTTATGATACCATTGTGTTCCTGATCAACCCCTGGCAAAAATCCCGGCACATCTTCGAGTGTAAGTATAGGGATGTTAAATGCATCGCAAAAACGTACAAAGCGGGCACCTTTGACAGAAGAATTTATATCGAGGGTACCGGCCAGCACCTTTGGCTGATTGGCAAGGATTCCGATTGTTTTTCCGCTTAAACGGCCAAAACCAATGACAATATTTTGTGCAAAAAGTTCAGCTATTTCAAAAAAGCTGTTTCTGTCAATTATCAGGTTGATGACATCCTTAATATCGTATGGTTTGTTGGGGTCATCAGGTACAATCTCGCGAATCCGTTCATCAATTCTGTCTTCAGCATCGAAGCATTCAACGTAGGGAGGGTTTTCAAGATTATTGGATGGTAGATAAGAAAGCAATTTTTTAACACCCCGTATGGTATTTTCTTCATCTTCATAAACAAAATGGGCTACCCCGCTTTTTTTTGTATGAATCATAGCGCCGCCCAGGTCATCAAACGAAACATCTTCATTGAGTACTTCTTTAACAACATTTGGTCCGGTAACAAACATATAACTGGTTTTATTGGTCATAAAAACAAAGTCGGTAAGAGAAGGGGAGTAAACTGCCCCGCCGGCAGCAGGCCCCATAATAACTGAAATCTGCGGTATTACACCGGAAGATTTTACATTGCGGTTGAAAATAGCAGCATAACCAGCAAGGCTTGCAACACCTTCCTGTATTCGGGCTCCGCCTGAATCGATTAAACCAATTACAGGTGCTCCCATTTTAAGAGCCATGTCCTGAATTTTACATATTTTGGCAGCATGAACCGAGCCCAATGAACCACCCATAACCGTAAAATCCTGTGCATAAGCAAAGGCCAGCCTGCCGCTGATTTTACCATAGCCGGTAATAACGCCATCGCCAAAGGCTTTTACAGTACGGCCGAAATCGCCACCTGATGGTGCTGCAATTGAAAATGCATCAATTTCTTCAAATGTATCTTCGTCAAATAAGAGGTCTATTCTTTCACGGGCAGTTAGTTTTCCTTTGGAATGTTGTTTTCTTTTTGAATCTTCACCCTGCTGCTGTTCATAAGCTTTTATTCTCTCCTGAAATCGCGTGAATAGCTTTCCTTTTACATCCATACTATGAAAGTTTTAAGTGGTTAATAAAAAAAACAGGGGGGTTGCAAATAATGATTCCCGGGAGGAAGCAAATTGATAAATCAAAGCAATATGTAATAGGACGTGCACTTGTCAAACAAAATGTTTTGCAACCTTTTTAATTTTTATTGCCTGCAGGTAATATTTATTTTAATCCGCTCATTATTAATTAATAATAAAATCAGGCAATAAAAATTGCACGACAAAGATAATAATATTTCGATATGATGAATAAAATAAGAATATAGGCTGATTATCAGAGTCTTAAAATAACAATAACATCATAGGAATTTGCAAATGAGCTATTTCAGCCTGAAGCGGACAGGCATAGTTATCCGCATATCAATTTTTTTTCCGTCAAGCTGAGCTGGAATCCAGGGTGGAGAAAGTTTTATAACCCTTAAGGCTTCCTGATTAAAATATTCCTTATCTTTTTTTACAAGGACAGGGTTTATGATTTTTCCGTCTTTATTAATTGTAAATTGCACAACAACATCGCCTTCTTCATTTTTATTCTTTGCATCTTCGGGGTATATAATTTTTTCAGTAATAAATCTGGTAAATTCATCAAGTCCACCCGAAAATTGCGGTGGTTTAAGGTATTCGAAATAAGAAGTGTCTTTTCCCTGCGGTGTATAGCATTTTCCTTTAATAAGGATATCATTTTTATATATATCTTTCCTTATGGGGCGTCCGTTATCATAAAAAGTAACAAATTTTCCGTGTTTTAGGCCATTTTTATAAGTTACTAATTTTTTAAGTAAACCATCGGGCGACCATTGTTTTTCAATTCCGTCGATAATTCCGTATTTTAAGAAACGTTGGCTTTTTAGGTTGCCATTATCGTACCATTCTATGAAATCTCCTGAAAGGACATTGTTAAAATAATTACAGATCAGTTTTTTTTGACCATTTTCGTACCAATATATGAACGTTCCTGTTTTATGATCGGGATTAATTGACCTGTAGTCTCCTTCCATTTGCTGCTTACCTGAAATATAATAATCTTTTACATGAAATATCGGTTTACCGGTAGTATCAAAAGTTATAAGGCGGTAATATCTTGCATTTTCAGGTATTGTTTGCTCCCATTTGGCATTAAAGTAAACAGTATCAGGATTGGCATGAATGCCGGATACGACGAACAATAAAATATTGAATAATAAGGCAAGCCTCATGTTAATTTGTTCTTTTATATAAAACGTTTAAAACAGGAAAAATGTTACTAAAAAGGCGTAAAGATTAGATAATTGGTTTTACAGGATGCATGATGATTTTAAGAATTTGAAATAGATGCAGACAGGCTAATTAAGGCTGTGTTTAATTTATTATTTCGGCGTATTTATGAAATGTAAACTCAATTCTTGGCAGCATTTCTGAATAAATTTCTCCGGCTTCGAGCATCTCATCATCGCCCTCTTCGTACATCCACTTTATTTTAATAACTTTATTTTCAGGGTTGTTTTCAATAATTTTGAACATATCCAGCAATTGTTTAGAGACGCTGGTATTGAAATAATCAAGATTAAATTCAATATTGACTTCTTCAGCACTAAGATTCTGAAGCCACTCAAGCACTGGTCTGAAAAATGCTATGGCATCCTCGGGCAATGCTCTTCCCGTAATTTTAAGATCGCCGTTTGTTTTAAATGATATGGTTGGTAACGTATCAGTTCCCTGAATAAAAAGGTCTTCCATCATTAAAATAATCTGTTTTGGGTTTGGTAAATTTATATAAAAATACGTGTTTTTAGTAAAAAAGATACAATGTATTTATCAGAAGAGTTTTCTTAATTCGGCTGCTTTGATGATTATTCTTACAATTTCTTCAACAGAAAGCGTCATACAGTTAAAAGTAATGTCATAACGTGTATAATCAGTATTTTTCCCTTCAAAGATTTCACGAAATTGTTGTCTTTTCTTATCCACATCGATGCATTCTTTTTTTGCATCTTCTATGGTCATATTATATTTTTCGCTTATACGAAGTGATCTCCATTCCAACGGAGCCTCAAGCATAATATGTAAAGATTTCGGTATATCATGAGTGATGGCAACTCCTCCCCGGCCGACAATAATTACATGACCTTCGCAAGCAATATTGCGGATAACCTTCGCAATGGTATTACGTATTTTACGGTCACTTTTATAATATTTGTATAATTGAGCTGACAGAACTTCATCAATCAGACTTTTTTGTTCATACTGAAATACATATTTTATTTTTTCAGGTTCTAATTCAAGTGTACGTGCTGATTCTGCAAGAATCTCCTTTGTGACGTAACGCCAGATTTTTTCAACGCCTTTTACCTGCATTTTTTTTGTGAGTTCTTCAGAAAGGAGTCTGGCAATTATTTTTGCAGGGCAGCCGTATTCGCGTGCAATGGTAATAACAGGACCGGGATCTTTTATCTTTTTGAATTCATCCTGCATCCTATCGGATAAGTATTTTGCAAGGTCAATTTGCATTGAATTGAAATGAATCTGATTACATCAGTGATAAATAAAGTTAGCATTTTTAATTTAATAAATCAAGTATATTTTAATTTGTGTGGTTATTTATTAT
>JAJUGM010000269.1 GCA_029268165.1 Bacteroidota bacterium | reverse complement strand
GATACATAAAGATATTAGCGCCATATTTTACCCATATAGGCATTTCTCTCAGTGGTACCGGATAATTTTTCAGCCATTTATTACCGTAAAAAATCTTTCCGGTAAAAAAGTCAACCCATTTGCCTGAAGGGAGATAAATATCTCTGATATTGGATGAATTCATAACAGGAGCTACCAGAAAATGATCGCCAAAATAATATTCATCATCAATATGCCAGCATGTATTATCGTCGGCGTTATGAAAAATAAGGGCTCTGATGATAGGATAGCCTGTTTCAGCTGTTTTCCGGCTTTGTTCCATGATATAGGGTATCAGGCAGTATCTTATTTTTAGCCAGAATCTTACAATTTCAGCAATGTTACCGAAGTGATAAGGTTCGCGTTTTGATGTACCGTGATAACGCATGTGCGATGTAAAAACACCAAATTGTGTCCATCTTACATAAAGGTCCTCAGGTATAACTGAATTCATAAAATCGGGTAACCCGTGAAAACCGGGTATGTCATGGCTCCAGAATCCAAATCCTGACAAACCAAGGTGGAGGCCGCCGCGAAGTGTTCCTGCCATTCCATCCCAGGTGCAGGCAGCATCGCCTCCCCAATGGACAGGATACCGTTGGCATCCGGCCCATCCGGCTCGTGCCCAGATTATGCCTTCTCCTGTAACTTCTTTTGTTACTTCAAAAACAGCTTTCTGATATAATAAAGCAAACAGATTATGCAATAATGAAGGTTCCATGGAGTTATACCGGGCATTCATATGGATATTCTCACCAAAATCGGCTTTTATACAGGCTATTCCAATTGATAGGAGATTTTTGAGGAGATTTTTATACCACTCCACAGCTTTTGGAAAGGTAAAATCGATGGTTCCGGCATAAGCTGACACACTAAAACTGGACTTAGTGCCTGTATCCGATTCATTTGTTTCACAAATATAACGGTTTTTTATTGCTTCTGCATATTGCTCTGCACAGACTGAAATATATGGAAGTTGCCACAAACTGATTCTAAAGCCTTTTGTCCTTAATTTGGCAATAAACTTTTGCGGCTCAGGAAATCGGTCGGGATTGAATTTCCACTCACACAGCCAGTCTGTTTTGAACCATCCTGTGTCCAGATGAATTACATCACACGGGTAATCTTCTTTTCTTAAGCGGTTACATATTTCAGTTACTTCATCAGCCGAAAAATAAGTCATGCGGCTCATCCATACACCAAAACTCCATAAAGGCGGTACGGGTGGAAAGCCGGTAAGTTGTCTGTAGCCATAAAGTATTTCTTCCACAGAACTGCCTGATATCAGAAACAAATCAAGATAAGGTTCTTCAGCCATAATCTGCACCGAACGTGAAGAATGGTCAGCCAACGAAAATTTTGCATGAGCCGAGGTATGCAAAAAGACTCCAAAATGACGATTGGTTATGAAAAACGGTACATTCTTATAAGCCCGCTGACTGTTTACACCTTGTGCATCAGTGTTCTCGAGTTGAATGGTCTTGCCTGACAAATCTATCCGGCTAAAACGTTCTCCTGTACCTGCAAAACAGGTTTCAGGTTCAGCGTAGAAAGAAATTACCGACCTGTGAACCATTCCGTTTTTTTCAATGAATGCCAAAGCAAATGCTTCCGGCCGTGAAGGAGTAAATTGGTCATAAGCACTTATTTTAACTTCATGCTGCCCGTCAGGATAAAAACTTGCATTAAAGGAATCAAAAGGGCCGGGTATCAGGTCACTCCAATAGTCTGTTTCATGTTCTGACAGGTCAAAGCATGCCTTTTTCTTGTTGAGTGAATCAATAACCATCCATTTGCTGTCATTTTTTTGGATTTTTAACGGAATGACAACCAAACTGGGGTCTATCTGAAGCATGGGAGAATTATGAGGAATGTTTTTACCAAAAGTAATGCTGATCCTCAGGATGTTATTACCATAACAGCGTAATCTCAACTGAAAATTTTTACGCGGTGTCAGCATGTCGGGTATAATACCGTCAGAAAAAATCTGTTGCTGAAATGGTAACGTGATACAGGCATCATTGTTGTTTATAATGATTTCAGAAGGTTTGCATACTTTCCATAGTTTTTCATTTGATTCTGAATCAGTGTCAAAGTCGAGAAAATCATATAATGCATAACCGGTTTGTTTCATAATCATTACATGTAATTAAAGTATTTAAATGCCAGAAAATTTAAAATAAAGTGTAATTTTTTTTGCACGTTTCTTCCAGTAATCAAAATACATATTCTTATGCCCTGAAGGCCCCATGTTTTCCGGAATTTGTGATTTGGTTCCTATTGGCGGTATAGCTTGCAGGAATGAAATATCTCCCGGAGGAAACGGAGGGGCTGTATTAAAAGGAGTATTTGGTGATTCCGGCGTGAAGAGCCTGAGAAAGATGTCTTCATCAGCGCTGACTACAAGCAAAGGCTGGTTGTTTGTTTCAATTATCATCCAGTAAAGACGGGAATGATATCCTTTAAATTCAGGATAAATAAAATCTTTTTCGCCGGTAACAGTATTATTGTAACTTTTTTCCCACAAACCAATACTGTTGCCCTTCATCCTGTTTTTCCAGACTCTGTATGGGCCGTCTCCCATCCATCTGACACGTGTAACAATCTTTTCAGGAAATGAAAAGCAAATACCAAAATAATCAGATAAGTAGTCTTTCGGAAAGTACTCCGCATCAAGTCGGACCCAACCTGAGGGATAAAATGTCCATTTCAAAAGTTTTAAAAGACTGAATTCATTGAATACATAATTAATAATTACATTATTACCTTCTTTTAAGGCAACCATGTATAAAAAACCTGTGTCGCATTCACATAAAACAGGGCCTTTATTTAGGGGTATTAATCCTTTTGAGTTAAATATATCCTTAATTAGCCCGTTTTTCTTAAAAAGTGTAGTCTTTGTATCACCGGCTGTTATAATAATTAATGAGTCGTTTTCAGAAAATTCAACCGGTTTGTTCACTGATTTATCAACCACTCTGTTGGCTATTTTTTCAGGCAGTGAGATTGGAAAACTCCATGTGAATATTTCCCTTCCATTTGGATCTGAAGCAGTTATATATAAAACATCATATTCCTCCCAGTTGTCAGGCAGGTAGATGGTAAGGTATCCTTTTTCTCCGGGCAGAATATCAGGTGAAACCAAAGCTTTAATCATTTCCTCGGGCTTGTTATTATCAAAAGGTGATGGAATTCGTGAAAGTTTCATTAAAAAAGTACATTGACGGGTATTAGTGAAAAAAAACCGGTTTTCCATACAGAGTCTGCCATCAAATGCGGGTGTAATTTCTTTTGGCAGCAGGTAAATAGGGCTCCAGATTTCTTTTACCGCATAAAAACTAGCCTCCTTTTGCCGGAGAGGACCAACAATACCATCAGCACCATGATTTCCATCGGTATCCAATATATTGTTACGGTCAGTCCTTATCACTCCTTCATCGGAAAAATTCCAAAGGAATCCGCCTGCCGACAGTGGATTTTGAAGCATCAGTGCCCAGTAATCATCAAGTCCAGCACCATGACCACCGTCATATAATCCATGCAGAAATTCAGTCGGGAAAAAAACATTATGGCCATGGAAATGGGTTCCGGCTCCGTAATCATAGTTGATATAATGTTGCGTATCAGTACCTCTGAAAGTTTCCCACGCATGAATTACCGGCCTTTTTTGAATATCATCATTGTCAAAAACATGCAGAAGTGAATGATTATGACCGCCTTCGTTTCCGTTTACCCACATTATTACTGATGGATGGTTTCCGTTAAACGCTATCATTTCTTTCGCAAGTTTTACCCCTGTAACAGAATCATAGTAACCATGCCAGCCTGCCAGTTCGTCAAGTACCAGTAATCCTAATGAATCACAGGCATCATAAAAATGTTTGTCAGCAGGGTAGTGTGAATTTCTTACAGCATTCATGTTCATATCCTTAATCATTTCTGCATCTTTGATACTGATTGCTTTACTCATAGTACGACCTGATTCGGGCCAGAATGAATGCCTGCAAATCCCTTTGAATTTCAATTTAACGCCGTTCAGGTAAATGCCATCTCTTTCTCGTAGTTCAATGGTTCGAAAACCAAATTTTTCAGTAATAGTGTGTATAGGCTTATTTTTTTTCAGTAATGTAATCTCTAATGAATAAAGATTGGGGAATTCAGGAGACCACAACTGTATATCAGGCACATAAGTATTAATACGAACCATTGAATCATGAGGAGATACTTTGGCAGAAAAATGTTTTAATGGTTTCTTATTTTTAGCATCGAAAATCGTTAATTTAAGTTTATCTGACTCTTTAATATGATTCAGGTAAACATGTGCGGTTATTAAACCGTCAGCACGTGCGTCTATTGCTGTATGTGCAATATGTTCATAAGGCAAAGCTTCGAGATAAACTGGCCGGAATATTCCACCAAAAATCCAGTAATCAGCATACCTTTCGGCGCGGTTTACTGATTCATTTGACGAATGTTTGGCCACCGTTACTTCCAGCAGGTTATTTCTATCAAATTGCAATAGGCTTGAGATATCATATCTGAAACAATAGAAAGATCCCTGATGAACAGGGCCAGCCGTTTTGCCATTTATTTTTACTTCAGTATCAGTCATTGACCCCTCAAAAACAATAAATACCGTTTTATTTTTCCATGATTGGGGAATGTCAAAATCATATCTGTACAATCCTTTTTCTTTACCTCTTACGGAATCATTGTCGAGTCCGTAATTATATGTTCCAAAGCCCTGAAGTTCCCAGTTTGAAGGAACAGGAATTGTTGTCCATTTGCCTGAATTACGTCCTTCGGTACAATAAAAATGCCAGTTTACGGTGTTATCATACCCGGTTCCGGAGAGGTATTTAATTTCTGTATACTGTCCGTATACTAATGTTGTAAGGCAAATAAAATAACCAAAGCAAATGAGGGATGAATATTTGTTCACAGTAATTTAATTTTTATTTAAAAATATTTGCAAATCTAAGAGAAGAAATTTAATATTGCAATAAAAACGTTTACAATTAAAATTATTTTTTAAATAAATTAAAATATTAATAATTAAATATAT
>JAJUGM010000268.1 GCA_029268165.1 Bacteroidota bacterium | reverse complement strand
CCAATGATTGCATTGCTTTTGAAGATACTGAGAAAGGACTTGAGTCAGCAAAAGCGGCAGGGATGAAAACAGTCGGAATTATTACCTCAAGTTCTGCTGATAAGCTAAAGAATGCTGATCTGATAATCAGGAATTATCATGAAGTCACAATAAAAACTCTGTCGGAATTGATAAAACCAGATAAGGTATGAGAGAATTTTTAGGTTTTATAAAGAAGGAATTTATCCATATTCTCAGGGACTTCCGCACAATGACAATTTTATTCGGGTTACCTGTTGTACAAATTTTGATTTTTGGCTTTGTCATACGTAATGAAATAAGAAATGTTAAAATCGGCGTACTCGATTTTTCCAAAGATATTGTTACTTATGACATTTTAAAACGCGTAACCTCATCAGGTTTTTTTGTTATAGATAAATATTTGACTTCTGTCGACGAAATTGAAAAAGTATTTCAGGAGGGTAAAATCAGGGAAGTGCTGGTTTTTGAAAATCATTTTGCATCAAAACTCGAAAGGGAAGGAGTAGCTTCGGTTCAAATAATCTGTGATGCTTCTGATCCTACTTCGGCTAATTTGATTGTTAATTATTCACGAGGCATTATTGCGTCATATTTAAAAGAAATTAACGGCGACAGTAAGATACCCTTTCAGATAAGGCCTGTCGTGAGAATGATGTATAATGCCGATTTAAAAAGTGCATTTATGTTTGTCCCTGGCACTATGGCTATGGTTCTTATGCTCGTGTGTGCATTAATGACCTCAGTTTCCATAGCACGGGAAAAAGAAACTGGTACCATGGAAGCATTGCTCGTATCTCCGCTCAGGCCCATGCAAATACTTGCAGGAAAAGTTATGCCATATATTTTGCTATCCTGTATCAATGCTGCTGTTATTCTGATCATCGGACACTTTGTTTTTAATTTACCTGTGCGTGGCAATATCTGGCTATTATTTGCAGTAACAATATTGTTCATTACCCTTGCCTTATCTTTAGGTATTATGATATCGTCCATAAGTAACAGCCAGCAAATGGCCATGTTTGTTTCGGCCTTTGCTCTGATGCTGCCTACTATACTATTATCAGGTTTTATCTTCCCGTTAGAAAACATGCCAAAAGTTTTACAATGGTTAAGTTATTTTGTTCCTCCTAAATATTTTATTACAATGATTAGGAGTATTATGCTTAAAGGGGCCGGAGTTACAGAAGTGTGGAAAGAGATAATGGTTTTGGTTTTTATGATTTTTACCTTCATAGGTATAAGCTTTGTCAAATTTAAAGTCAGGCTTGAATAATTTATACTTGCTCATGAAAACAATACTTTTACTAATACATAAGGAGTTTTTACAAATTTTCAGGAACCGAACCATGCTGCCTGTCATTTTTGTCGTTCCTATTGTACAGTTGCTAATTCTTGTACATGCAGCAACTATGGATATGAAAAAAATTGATTGTGTGATCATAGACAAAGACAAATCATCTCTTTCCAGACAGTTGTTGCATAAATTTGTAAGCTCTCCTTTTTTTCATATTGTAAGAACCACTAATTCTGTCAATGAAGCAGATGAAATTATGCTGAAGAATAAGGCCGACCTGATTATACATATTCCTGATAACTTTGAAGAAAAACTTTTTATCCTTAATGAAACCGATATGCAGCTTCAGATAGACGCCATTAACGGTTTATCAGCCGGGTTAATTAGCGCATACGCAAATTCAATCATAGCAAATTTTAACAGTGAGCTGTTAAAACGAAGATCAGGCTATAAAACTACTGTCTCATCTTTCAAAATAATTAATATTGAATTCGCATACTGGTATAATCCATCACTGGTTTTTAAAAACTATATGGTGCCTGGCATCCTTGTCATCCTTGTAACCCTGATGGGCATGTTTTTATCAGCCCTGAACCTTGTAAGAGAGAAAGAAATTGGTACAATTGAACAGATTAACGTTACGCCTATAAAGAAATATCAGTTTATTATTAGCAAGCTGGCACCTATTTGGACAATAGCATTGTTTGAGCTTGCATTCGGATTAATTCTGGGCAAATTATTCTATAATATTCCTTTTGAAGGGAACATTTTTGTATTGTTTTCATTTGCTGCGGTATATCTGATAACTGCACTAGGTTTCGGTTTGTTTCTCTCTGCCATTTCCAATACACAACAGCAGGTTATTTTTATGGCGTTCTTTTTTATGATTACATTTATTCTGATGAGCGGTATTTTTACACCGGCCGAAAGCATGCCCCAGTGGGCTCAGGAAGTAAACAGGTTTAATCCGGTAGCGTATTTTATGCGTGTAATCAGGATGATTATACTGAAAGGCTCAGGATTTCAATACATCAGGCATGACTTTTTCATTATGATTGCTTTCGGAATTTGCTCACTTGGCCTTGCAATATGGAGATACCGTAAGGTAGCTTAATATAGTTTATTTTATTTTATGTCAATTTTCCTTAATATCAGTCCGAATTGATCATCTTCTTCAGCCTTCAACACAAAATTAAAATGATTCAGATTCATGCAGTAAAAAAAGTCTTCCTTTGGGCTGAATTCCTGATTAGCCGGATTGAAAAATCTGCGCCCGCTGGTTTTTCGAATGATATCAAGGGCGCTATTAAAATCATATTTCCTGCCCCTGAGATTATCTTTAATATATTCAGCACAAAAGGTATCCTCTTCAATAGGATATTTGGCTGAAAATCCCATACATACAAGTGAAACAACATTGGGATTTCTTGATCTGATATACGAAACAACAGCATCGGCATTGACAAAACTACCGGTAATTATTTCCTCTGCACCCGTGGCATTGACAATGCCTTGTGTTCCTGCGCTGGTAAGATGAATAACCGTCTTTTTCCTGAAATCAAAATCTTTTGTCTGAAAAGGCGAATTTCCGAAATCAAATCCGTCTATTTTACGGTGGTTTTGTTCACCTATAAGTATAAACTCAGGATGGCTGTTTTTAATATCAAAAGCATGTTCTTTATCCCCAACTGGGATAATTTTTTCAACACCACGGTTAAACAAATAACAGGCCAGTGAAAAAGCCCTGAATACATCAATAATCACTGTAAGTCCGCGGGCAAGTTTGGCACCTTCAATTAATTGCAGAATATCAATTCTCATCATCCGAATAAACCCTATTCATGCCTGATAAAAATAATTAAAATTTTGCGTCATTATTGCTGGCCCTTGCGTACTTCCTCCTTAATTCTCTGGATATGTCCTCTGCCCAGAGCTTTGACTTCGCAACCCAGTTGAAAATATTCTCTTATTATATCGTCTGATAGAATACCAAAACAATCAATAATAGCCAGAGGATTACCTGCCCATTGAACCACATCTTTCGGTTTAAGATTTAAATATTGAGAATGCGGAACGGCCAGAATAATGGCTTCGACTCCCCTGGCCGATGTTTCAAGGTCTTTGCTGACTCGTAAATTTTTCAGTTCACCTTGATTGCGAAAAAACCTGGACCATGACTGATCAGGCGCAGGATATTCATCCTGATTTTCAAACTCATACCAGTGATCAACATATGGATCATGTACTTTGATTTCGGCGCCCATCTCAGCCAATTTTCTGACGACAAGCTCACTCCCGCTGTAACGGGTGTCACCTACATCCTGCCTGTAACTTGCTCCGCATAACAAAACCTCTGACCCGGCTATATAGCGACCCATATTTCGGAGGGCATCCCTTGTTAATTCAGCCACATGAAGTGCCCTTGTATCATTTATATCAATTGCAGTCGGAGTTATTTTAAATATATGATCACCATCTTCAAAACCTAATATGTGCTGATATGCCCAATAACCCAGTCCCCCGTCCTTTGGCAGGCAATAACCTCCAATGCCCGGTCCCGGAAAAATTATGTTGTTATGCGTGGGGCGCATTTTTATTGCTTTAATTACCTTTATAAGGTCAACGCCATTACGCTCGGCAAAAAGACTCCACTCGTTCAGAAATGCCAGTATGGTAGCCCTGTATGAATTTTCAATAATTTTTGTAGTTTCCGATTCTATCGGTCTGTCCATCACAGTTAACGGGAATTCTTTTGTATTTAATACCTCATGCAAAAATTTCTCAACACGTTTACGCGACTCGGCATTACAACCCGAACAAACGCGCCAGAAATCTCTTATGCTTGAAACATATTCACGCCCGGGCATAACACGTTCAAAACTATGTGCCAGCAAAGGTTCTGTTTTTATCCCCCTCTGTGCAAATGCCTTCTTAAGAATAGGCCATGCAACAAATTCAGTTGTACCTGGCGCAACCGTTGTTTCTATAAGTACTAATGAATGAGGAGGAATTTTTTCTCCAATAGTTTTTAATGTGGCCTCCAGTGCCAGCATATCCGTTTCGCCCGTACGCATATTTCCCAGTTCCTTTTTCTTATAATCGCACTGAACATCCACCACAACACAGTCAGCAAACTTCAGGCAATCACTGTTGTACGTTGCTGTTAGTGTTTTTTCCTCTTTTACACATTTTGAAATCAGTTTATCTACTTCAGGATCTTCAGCTTTTACAGGTGATTCCCCACGATTTAGCATGGGAATTTTCCAGTAACTTCTGACACTGGCCCGCTGACAGCCAATGACAAATTTGCTGTAATTTCCCTTTGCGTCACGCGTATTGGCTATTATGGCAGCCATAACTGCTCCAACAAAACCAACACCCATAACCACTACAATTTCTTTGTTTGCTGACTTGGCTTCTGCTACAAGCTTTTCAATACGCTGATATTCTTTGGCATAATCTTCTTTTTGGGGAATAGCAAATTTTTCCCCAGCCGGATTAATTGAATAAACAGTTTGATTATTATTCATAACTTATTTTGTTTTTGGTGTAAAAAAAGAAATAATTTTATTAAAAAACAATGTTTTATATGAATTATCAAAAACGTAACAGGCTTTATTTTTATTTGTCTTCATAATATTATCTTTGTGCCCTCATAATTTCTCACTTAAAATGAATATTGAACACATTATCATACGACTACTTGAAAAGACAATTGCAGAACTTTACACTTTACCTTCTTCAGAGGTTAAATTTCAGTTACAGAAAACAAAACGTGAATTTGAAGGAGATATTACCCT
>JAJUGM010000267.1 GCA_029268165.1 Bacteroidota bacterium | reverse complement strand
CATCATTTTCATAAGAAGTTATCCGTTGATGTAAACATCAAAGACAGTCTTACGGCACAATTCACCAATCAGCCACTGCAAGACATTCTGGAAGAGATTCGCATCATCACCTCGCTTTCAGTTCAGGAATCAGATAATATTATTATTGTGAAACAGTAATGATTTTTGTAATTTTCAAATTATGAAATCATGCTGTTTCAATATTGTCATATTATTTATTTTTATTTATCTGCAGCATCATAACCTCTTTGCGCAAAAATCAATTCTTGATAAAGAAGTTAAACTGTCTGCATTTACTAATTCAATTGAAAATTACCTCGATGAAATCAGTAATGAGTGTAAGATTGAATTCTCATACACTTCGAAAGTACCGGTTTACCACGTTGTCAGCATATCGAAACAGAAAAGAACTATAAGAGAGCACCTACAGGAAATCTTATGTAAAGACAGTATTAGTTTTACAGAACGAAACAATAAAATACTGCTTTTTGCAGAAAAATCATCCAGACCAATAAAACCAAATCCTGAAGCAAAACAAATCAAAGGTTTGGTGGTTGACAAAAAGACCAAAAAGCCCTTACCTTATGCTAATGTATTTATCATTAATAAAAGTATTGGCACAATTTCCAATGCTTCCGGAAGTTTTTTCCTGAAACTGACTAACATTGATGACACTGACACACTGGGCATTTCGTATATCGGCTACAGATTATTCAGAATACCAGTTCACGAAATAGACACATCTCAGCTCGTTATTCGTTTGTCATCCGAGCAGGTTCAGATAAATGAAATCCTTGTCCGACCATATGATCCAATATATATTATTACCAAAGCGCTGGAAAATATACCTAAAAATTATGAACAGGAGCCTCTGGTACTCACAGCCTTTTTCCGAGAAGCGATAAGGCTCAACAACAGCAACCTGTCACTTTCAGAAGCAATAATTAAAATTTACAAGGAATCATATACTTCGCTCAGGCCTGACCAGGTTAAGATTTTTAAAGGCAGGAAAAGTAATAATACCGAAAAGAAAGAGAATATTGATTTCATTGTTCAGGGCGGATTATATAATAATCTTCAGCTTGATATTGTAAAAAACGGCATAACGTTTCTTGATAAAGATTATTTTCATCTTTATGTTTATGCTATAGAAAAAATAATTTATCATCAGGACAAGCCAACATATGTAATTTCATTTGACCAGCGAAAAGGGGTAAGATATCCCTGTTACAAAGGAAGGTTATATATTGATGTGGAAAGCCTTGCCATTATTGGTGCAACTTTTGAGCTCAGCCAGGAAGGCATTGACTATGCAACTGGTATATATGTAAAAAAATGCCCGAAAAAACTACGTGTTAAGCCGGTGAGTGCAAGTTACGAAGTATATTACAGGATGATAGACAACCGCTGGAACCTGAGTCATGCCCGAAGCGATGTCAATATTAAAGTGAAGCATAAAAAGGACAAACTACAGGATAAAATAAATTATGAATATGAGTCGATTTCTGAATTTGTTATAACCAGCATTGACAGTTCTGTTACAGCCCGGTTCAGGTTTAACGAAATAGCACGCCCGCGCGATATTTTAGTCGAACAAATCAAGGAAACCGATGATGCTTTCTGGGGTGATGAAAATATAATTATACCCGAAGAGCCTATTGAGAAAACTGTTCTGAGACTCTGGAAGAAAGATAAAATCCAGTATGACCAGAATTATGCCACAGGTAAAATAGTTGATACACTGCCCAATATAAATAAAAATGATGAATAAGTTGTCTGACAAATTAAAAGGTACAAATTATCATGGCAGATTGAGCAGAATTTATGCCCTGTCTGTCATAATTTTTTCATCATTCATGAATTCTGACGTTGTTGAAAAAGGTGATAACCCGCTTGACATTCTTGAATGGTACAATAAATATTATCCTATGGAAAAGGTCTTTCTTCATACGGATAAGAAAATTTATAAACCTGGTGAAACCATATGGTTTAAGGCTTATGTTTTGTCAAACAGCAATGAAAAAAAACAACTTTTCAGTAATGATATTTATATCAAATTACTTGACCAGCAGGGTGAAGAGCTGATATACCGCAGGTATCCTGTTAATAGCGGCACGGTTTCCGGAAATATCAATTTGCCCCGATTTGCTTCCGGGGGAAAATATTTTTTAATAGCTTATTCAAGCTGGATGAAAAATGGAAGTCTGACCAATGTTTTTAATAAAGAAATTGTTGTAACAAAAAATACAAAACGAAAAATTCTGGCCGATTTCAAATTGATCAGTTCACCGACAAGCATGGCTGATTCATTTGAAGCTATTGTAAGCATCAGGCAACATACAGGAACTCCAATTGGTAATGCCGATATTACTTATACCATTCAAACACCCGAAAAAAGAATCAAACAGGGGAATGTAGTAACTAATCTGAGGGGATTCGCTATCATTAAAGATGCTTTACCACGTCATAAAATAGCTGATGCCTGTTTTATTAAGTTTTTTATAAATTGCAGGGAAGGGATTGAGCGGTATGTTTTCCCATTACCGGTTGCATCAGGCATAAATACTGAACTTAAATTTTTTACGCCGAATCAGTATTTGTTAAAAAACACGGAAAATCAAATATACATTAAAACCACCAACAACCATGGTATGCCGGTTTGTGCTTTAGGTGAAATCATAAACCAGGACGGAAAAGCTGAGTTAATTTTTAAGACAGATGCCAACGGATGTGGAGCACTTACCTTTACGCCTGCCGGTAAGAATTACAGGGCACGATTGATTGTACCACCTGGAGACAGCATTTATACTCTTCCTGAGGTTACTGAAAATGGGGTAAATATTACCTATAAAGGAATTGAAAATGAAAAAGCGGTATATCATATCAGAATAATACCTGCTGATTCAGTAATTCATACAACATGGATTGCTTTATCAGGCTATAAAGCATACTGGAGTGTAAATGCAGATCTGAAAAATAACTCAGTTTTGAAAATACCTTTGCCGGCAGAAAGGGAGGGATTATTGCAGGTAACGGTTTTTAATCAGTTTCATAAAATCCTTTATGATCACGTATCTTTATACAAGAACAAACCCGGACCGTTGAAAGTTACCGCTGATAAGAATACCTATAAAAAACGTGAAAAGGTAAATTTATTTATTACTTTAACAGATACTGCAATGATTCATGGCAAACTGAATCTTTCACTATCTGTTACTCAAAAGCATCTTACAGGTAACAGTGCATCCGATAACATAATGAATTACATCATATATGAAAACCGTATACCTGAGATAACTGGCCTCACTCTTACAGCAGATTACTCTTTAATTATAGCAACAAGTAAGGATACACCGCCTGTCTGGTGGGAAAATATTTTTAGTAAAAAGGAAAACGGGTCGGAGACTTTTTATAATCGTGACGGACTAACTGGTGTAGTTCTTGACAAAAGAAAAGTACCTGCCGGCTATGCCAAGGTAAAAGTTACAAACATAGCTAATCTCAGTGCCTATGAAACACAAAGTGACGCATCAGGTATTTTCAAAATTCTGTTCGGAGCGGATATTATTGATTTTAACTATCTGAATATTAATGCTTTTGATGCAACAGGTAAAATAACATTATGGCCCGATGTTGACCGAAGTTTTTCAGAAAATATAAAAAAATCGGTTCAGCTTGATGGCGAAAGCGAAATAAACCAACAAAAAATCATTGATCTGTATAAATATCAAAATCCTGACCTTACAGAAACTTTTCATTATGTTCAGAAGCCCAGAAAGACAGCCGGACGTGAAATGCAGAAAATATATCAACGCCAGGATTATCTTAATTATAACAGTGTACTGGATATTATTAACAACATGAAAAAGTTTGAAATCATTAATGATCAGGTATTTTTTAAGGGTGTTTATTATCCTTACGGACCCCAGATTGGCTCCTTAATAGTAATTGATGGTATTCCTCACGGAACAAACGTAAGCGCAATAAATAACCTTATTCCTCCTGAAATTGTTTATATTAATATTTCCACCAGTCAGTCGGATGTGCGGAGATATTCAACAGTAACTCATCCTGCTGTTATTGAAATTACTACTTTTCGCGGATTAACCAAAGCTGATGTGCTGCCTGGTTTGTCAGGTATTGATATATTAGAGCAGAAAAACGATTTTTATTCACCTGATTATACGACAGTGAGGTTAAAACAAGAGGATGAACGCACAACTTTATACTGGAATCCTTATTTAACAATATCTTCAGACAAAAATCAACACAGTATTACCTTTTTTACTTCGGATGTAACCGGCACTTATGTAATTACTATTCAGGGATATGATGATGCGGGGGTACCTGTTTCCGCATCTGCTGAATTTATTGTGAATGAATTGGCCGGTGAGGTAAAAAAATAATATCCTATTTATTCCGATTGTTTAGAATAATTTAACCCAATTATTGCATTAGAAAAATTTCTAATGCAATGCGATTTGGAAAAATCAACTTTTACGGTTTGCTGGCGCTGCACCAGAAAAGTGATTTTTTTAATAAAATCCATTGGCTCGCTCTTTCTGAGAGCTCTAAATGAATAATTTCCTCTAAAAATACATCAATTTTTTATTCGCCTGGATGTATTTGTTTATTCTTGATATGTGTGTTTAACATACTGTTAAAGCCTTTAGTGTATTTTTCCTATTTATTAAAGTAGCTAAATCAGCCGCAGGTGTTTCGCAAAGCAACACGGCCTAAGCAGTTTTTCCTTAAAACCCCGATGCAGTGATAGTTTCAATTCAAATACTTGTAAATTGATTCAAAATGCATTATTGCATAAACATTTATTAATCTATAATCGGGGTTAAGCCCAGTTAAGTCATTAGTTCGCATGCTCCTAATGACTAATCTGGCCTTAAAACAAGGCGTAGCCCGGGCCATACTGAAATGATATTTTATTTCAACAAGGCCGATCGTAACCAGCAATCAATTCAAAAATCCGTATGCAAGCAATACAGTCTGAGTACATCGCAAGAAAAAAGTAACCAAAAGCACTTAGTTGTTATTAACCGCCAACCTTGCTATCTGTTGTATTGCGCAAGCCCGGCGAGCCGTAGTTTTTAGGGAAAACTGCGTAAGCCTTGACTTTTTTT
>JAJUGM010000266.1 GCA_029268165.1 Bacteroidota bacterium | reverse complement strand
GGCAGCAAAAATTGGTGCAGATGGCGTAGAGGTTGATATGGGAGGATTAGGCGACAGAGAAACTTTTGACAATAAATTACTTGACCCTGTTATTCGGAAGCATTTTCTGGATGAGGTATATAAATATAACCTTGAGATATGTTCAGTTGCCATGTCGGGCTTTTACTCGCAATCATTCGCCCAGCGCCAGACTGTTCCACTTATGATACGTGATTGTATTAACACCATGCAATTGTTAAATGTTAAAGTGGCATTTCTTCCGCTGGGTGTTAAGGGAGATCTGATAAAATATCCTGAACTCAGACCCGTAATTGTTGAACGCCTTAAAATGGCTGCAGCAATGGCCGAAGCTGCTGGTGTTATTATTGGTATTGAAACTTCACTCGATGCCACGGGTGAAATAAAGTTACTTGAAGAAATTGGATCAAAGGCTGTAAAAATATATTTCAACTTTGCAAACGCATTGCAGAACGGCCGTAACCTAACTTCAGAACTTCAAATATTAGGGGCAGAAAGAATTTGCCAGATACACTGTACTGATGAAGATGGCGTATTGCTTGAAAAAAACACCCGAATTAATATGGCAGAGGTTAAGAAAACACTTGATAACATGGGGTGGCACGGATGGCTTGTTATTGAACGCTCCCGCGATGCCAACAAACCCCATGATGTTCAGGGAAATTTCAGGGCTAATACGCGCTTCCTCAAGTCGGTGTTTCAATAATAATTAACCAAATATCCTTATTATGAATAGAATTTTGAAAAAGCTGACATTTCTTTTAATATACAATCATTTGGCTTTTTCTCTTTTTGCTGTAGAAATATGGGTTTCTCCCATGGGCGCTGATACTAATCCCGGAACTTTTAATCAGCCGTTGGCCACAGTTAATATGGCACAACGGAAGGCAAGAGAGTTAAGGCGGTTAAATGATCCCGGAATAAAACAGGGAGTAAGCATAATTCTAAAAGAAGGCAGATACTTTCTTGCTGAACCATTGATTTTCAGGCCTGAAGATTCGGGCAACAGCGACGCTAAAACACAGATAATGGCTGCACCGGAAGCAAGACCTGTAATAAGTGGCGGCATGCAGATTCTTAACTGGAAAAAGATCTCAGAAATAATTAAAGGCCTGCCAAAGGAATCTATGGGCAAAGTATGGGTAGCTGATGTACCACACAGCGGGGGGCGGATTGTGGAATTCAGGCAGATGTGGGTGAACGGAGTTAAAGCTCAAAGGGCCGCCACACTGGGTGAAGGTACACTAAAGCGCATAATTTCTGTAAATAAAGATAAGGAAGAAATATGGATACCTGTGCCTGATGTGATATTTGGCAATATTTCTAACCTTGAATTTGTTATCCATCAATGGTGGGCTATTGCTATTTTAAGGGTGAAAGCAATTGAAGCCTTGGGAGATATTGCCCGTGTGACATTTTATCAGCCTGAAAGCCGGATAGAATTTGAACATCCATGGCCGGCTCCTTTTATTGACAATGAAAAAAAATACAATGGTAATTCAGCTTTTTATCTTGTAAATGCTATTGAATTGCTCAATCAGCCGGGTGAATGGTATGAAGATTTGAATAACGGAAAGGTATATTATTGGCCAAGGCCTGGCGAAGATATGACTAGTGCCGATGTTATCATTCCCTTACTTGAAACCCTTATCAGGATTGAAGGTAGCCTCGATCTGCCTGTATCAGATATTTCTTTTCAGGGTATTACTTTTTCGCACACTACGTGGTTAAGGCCGTCTCATTCAGGTCATGTACCGCTTCAGGCCGGCTGGTCAATTATTGAGGCATACAAACTTAACCAACCCGGCACACCTGATAAAGCTAGCCTTGAAAATCAGGCCTGGATAGAACGTCAGCCTGCAGGCGTTATTTTAAAAAATACACATCACATTTCTTTCAACAGATGCTTCTTTACACATCTTGCTGCTACTGGCCTTGATTTTATCAGCGGCACTCATAATAACATCATTAAGGGTAATCTCTTTAGTGATATTGGAGGCACAGCCATTCAAATTGGTTTTTTCGGAAGCCCTGTTTATGAAGCTCATGTGCCTTACAACCCTTCTGATGAACGTGAAATCTGCCGTTTTGAAACAATATCGAATAACTATATAACCAATTGTACTAATGAAGACTGGGGATGTGTTGGTATTAGCGTTGGTTATGCCCATGATATAAATATTGAACACAACGAGCTGAGCAATCTCAACTATTCCGGTATCTGTGTGGGCTGGGGATGGACAAAAACCATTACCTGCCTTCGGAATAACCGGATTTTTGCCAATCATATTCATCATTTTGCCAGAAATATGTACGATGTGGGCGGAATTTACACGCTCTCGGCTCAACCGAATACTCTAATTAGTAATAATTGCATCCATCATCTTGAAAAAGCTCCTTATGCTCATATTCCTGAGCACTATCAATATATATACCTTGATGAGGGTTCCTCATTTATTCGCATTGTTGATAACTGGACAGAACATGACAGGTTTTTTTCCAATACGCCCGGTCCTGGCAATGAATGGATTAATAATGGGCCGCATGTTAAGGAGGAAATTAAGGCCAAAGCCGGACTTGAACCTGAATATATGTATCTTTTGAATGAATTGCTGAACCAATAAATTCTGATTATCTATTCTGCATTTTTCAATTTAAAACAATATTTACCTGATCCTGTCCGCAGCCGTATTTCATTTTCATTTGCCTGAATAATAGTAATTTCATCCAATTCAAAAACTGTTTTATCACCTTCATAAAGAATTTGTTTATTTGTAACAGGAAACACAATATCAGCTGTCGAATTAACCGGTACCTGGACAGTTAACTTAAGTCCATCTTTTTCTTTCCTCCAGTGACTTATTATCTCTCCATAAGGAGAATCATACTTTCCAAAGGCATAATCAATATCTTTGGGAAAAGCCGGTTTGATTAGAATACTCTTGTAAGCAACCGAAGTATCAGTCTGCTGAATACCAGCCAAATGTTGATAAAACCACTCCATAATATGACCAAGCATCAGATGATTGTTGGATACATATTCCGATGCTGTCCATGATTCGGTCAGTGCGGTTGCACCTTTCTTTAACTGATATCCGTAACCAGGGGCATCATCGCAATTGACCATTTCATAAAGAAGTTGAGAATATCCTCCTTCGCTTAGTGCCTCAACAAGATAATGAAACCCTATATCTCCGGCAGTAAGCTGTTTATTATTTATAAGAACAGAATCCACCAGATTCTGTATAACTTCTGCTTTACTAATCTCGTCCACCAATCCTAATGACAAAGGCATTGCCATGGATGTCTGGCTTCCGGTTCCATATACCTTGGTTTTTAAATTAAAGAAGTTGTTATTAAAGGATTTTTTTATTTCAGCTGCAAGTGAGTCAAAATGCTTTCTTTCAGAAATATAACCAAGTAATCCTGCAGTATTAGCCAGGATGAGGGCATCGTGGTAATAAGTGGCCGTAGCGGTGAGCGCTACAGGTGTTAACTGAACAAATCCCTGGCGTTTTGGCCCCAGGTCATACCAATCGCCCAGGCCATGAGAAAGTATATTGTTTTCAGCTCTTGATGCGAGATATTGTAAATAGGTATTCATCATGTGCCATGATTCCTGAAGTATATTTTTGTCCCCATACCATCTATAAATTAACCAGGGCAGAATAACCGATGCGCTTCCCCATTCAGGAGAGTCCCTGAAATCACCGCTAAAAGCTATATATTCAGGAGCAATGCAAGGCACAAGTCCCTGAAAGGTCTGTGCATCCTGCATGTCAGCCACAATTTTCCTGAATAAATGATACACATCATAGTTGTAATGAACCGATCCTCCCATTAAATAAGTCTGTTCAAGCCATCCAAGCTTTTCACGGTGCGGACAATCGGTTAACACACTTTGCATGTTGCTTTTAACAGCATAGTCAATAAGCCTGAATATCTTATTAATTAACTCAATTGAGCAGTAAAATGAACCGGCAGTCGGTGATGCATTGCGGTTGTGCAATAAATTAAGTGATTCAATCTTTGGGCATTCGGAAATAATCCCGGACGAATCAGGTACGGCTCCTTCTACCTGCACATACCTGAAACCATAATAAGTAAATTTGGGACTCCAGACTTCTGTTCCCTGTCCCTTTAATATGTATTCAAAATAATAGGGGCTGCCCGTAGCACGTTGATTGACATGGTTATCAGATGTAATAAGCTCGCCAGGAATTAATTTAATGACTTGTCCTTTTTTTCCTCTTACTTTCAATTCTATAATACCTGAAACGTTCTGTCCGAAGTCATATAAAAATGTATCCCCGTTAAGCTGAACGATTTTACAAGGCATAAATGTTTCAGTAATTTTCACAGGATAACCTGTTTCATGCTTTAATTTTCCTTCAGGCTTTTTAACATAAATTGCCTGTTTCCATGCTGAGTCATCGAATTCCGGCGTGTTCCAGCCATCCTGCTCCATGCGTGCATCATAACTTTCACCACCGTAAATACTTGTATAGATAATCGGTGAAGGCGATGTTTTCCATGTGGAATCTGATACTAAGTTTTCGATCGTTCCGTCTGTATAAAGAATTTTCAATAAGCAAAGCATCCTGGGCATTCCAAAAGCAATTACCAGCTTACGGTATCTTTCACGGTTAATATTATAAAAACCATTTCCCACAATTATTCCAATAACATTGGCATCTTTATTAAGGTATTTTGTTACATCAAAGGCATTATATAAACAGGTTTTTTCATAATAAGTCCACCCGGGTGCTAAAAAATTATTACCCACTTTGGTTCCGTTAATATATGCCTCGTATTGTCCTAATCCGCTAATAAAAAGAAAAGCTGACCGGATGCTCTTTTTAATAATTAATTTTTTGCGGAAATAAGGAATAACCGGCCTTTGTCTGGCAATGTTGCCCGGACTTCTGACTGAAAGATATTTTCCAGTGATAAGCCGGAGCGAATCGTCAAGTTCTTCATATCCTATCCAACGGGCTTTGCACCATTGACTCTCATCAAATAATCCGGTTGTAAATGTTGATATTTCACTCCATTCCGATGATTTACCTTTACTATCCCATACTTTTACTCTCCACCAGTATTTTGTTGCCGGTTCAAGT
>JAJUGM010000265.1 GCA_029268165.1 Bacteroidota bacterium | reverse complement strand
ATTTGGCTAGTGATATCAGTGCTTTTTGGTAAGCACCGTTTGGCTAATCATGAAAGGCACAGTGTTTTTATCAGGCAGTTACTGATTAGCAATATTGTTATTTTTAGTCTGGTTGCCGGCCTTATGTACCTTGTCCGTGAAGATTTTTACTCAAGGTTTATCGTAATAGGTACTATCGTTATTGCAACGCTGGCAGAAATTATATTTGGATCAATATTGTATTATTTTATTCATGCACCTGTCAGAAACGAAAACGGAAGTATTAAAAATATTATCAATGGGCTATATGTTAATGAACCCATTCAGGTATTGAAACCACCTGTAAAGAAAACCTTACCACCCCGGCATGTACAAAAAAGAGAAGAAACGCTTTTACTTGAAATAAGCAAGCCGGTTTTTGATTTCATTTTTCGTTATGCCCCAATTGATTCACCAAATACTCTTATTGTCAATACCAATTCAAGGTTTAATATCGAAATGCAGTTAAAGAAACATTTTGATGCGATTGTTAATCTCGAACGCATCAATGATATTCGGTATCTGAATAAGTTTTTTGAAACTGTAAATGAAAAACTGCCTGTTGGCGGCATATATGTCAACCACGTTGAAACAAAAGACCTTCGTAAAAAACGCATATTGGGCAAATTTCCTCCGGGCATAAATTATCTGTTTTATTTCATTGATTTTATTATAAAGAGGGTTTTTCCGAAATTTGCCCCTACCAAAAAAATATATTTTTTTCTTACCCGCGGTCAGAACCGTGTCCTGAGCAAAGCAGAAACTTTTGGGAGGCTTTATTCATGCGGTTTTAATATTCTTGAAGAGAAATTTTTTGATAATTATCTTTATTTTACAGCTATTAAAGTTAAAGAGCCTTTATATCCGGTTAATCCCACCTATGGCCCCATTGTAGCCCTTGAACGTATTGGCAAAGGCGGTAAAATAATTCAGGTTTACAAAATGCGCACCATGCACCCCTTTGCTGAATATTTGCAGGAATATATGTATCAGCAGGCAGGGCTTGAGGAAGGTGGTAAGTTTAAAAACGACTTCAGAATTTCAACGCTGGGAAAGATTCTACGGACCTTCTGGCTTGATGAGCTCCCTATGTTAATTAACATGTTCAGGGGCGAACTGAAACTATTTGGTGTCAGGCCTTTAAGTCGTCAGTATTTTGAACTCTATACAAAAGAACTGCAGGAAAGGCGCATTAAATATAAACCAGGCCTTGTACCTCCCTTTTATGTGGATAATCCAAAAACTCTTGAAGAAATCATGGCCTCAGAAATAAAATACCTCGACGCTTACGATAAAAATCCTATTTTAACCGATTTTAAATATTTCTGGATTGCAATTTATAATATTATTTTCAGGCGTTATCGCAGCCGCTGATTACCTAAACACCCTTTTTATATACCTCGCAAATAAATTTTACCGACTGATCAACAGATATAAAATGATAATCAAGCCATTTTTTAATTTTTTCATTTGAATACCGGGTAATATCAGAGGCTATCTTCATTGCCTGCATCGATATCTGCCTGCGCCTGCCGGTTATTAATGCTGTAAAAAAATCAGCCATTACGGCAAAGGCGCTTAACATTTTGGTTACTTTATAAACCGGTGGATTTTTACCCAACTCTTCGGCTATAATCATAAAAAAATCTTTATATGATATATTTTCAGCATTAACAACAAAACGTTCACCCGTAATATTCAGCTTCATCAGTTCATACATGATACTGGCAACATCTCTCACATCAACAAAACCTACTGTGCCTGTTGGATAAAAAGAAAGTCCTTTATCAATTCGTTCAACAAATGCAGCTGTTGCTGAGTTCCACATACCTGGTCCAAGAATAACCGATGGATTAATAATAAATGCATTCAGCCCCTCATGAATTCCTCGCCACACCTCCATTTCTCCTTTAAATTTGCTGTAAGCGTAGGGATATAAGTTCTTATCAGGAACAAGGTTACAGTTTTCATCAATCAATTCACCTTCAGAAGCATTTCCCAGAGCAGCTATTGAACTGACGTGGCATAACCTGATATTTCCTTTTTCAAGGCATGCATCCACAATATTGGCAGTTCCACGGATATTAACATCATACATTTTTTTTTTGCTGATCTTGCCTATTGATACCATTGCTGCAGTATGATATACATGCGTAACATTTTCAAGAGCATTAATAACAGAATAATAATCAAGGATATCGCCTTTACACCAGTCAATCTTTTTCATCATTTTACTGGCATCGTTAAAATAAAGTGATAAAGTTTTTAAAACATCATCCTTTTTCTGCTCTGACCGGTATAATGCTCTTACATTTTCGCCGCGTCTTAAAAGCTCAGCAATTACATGAGAACCCAACAGACCTGTTGCTCCAGTGACAAAATGCATGATCAGCAATCATAAAAAGTTAACTTTTAAACCCAGATTAGTTATTAGGAGAAAAGCGAACTAATGACTTAGCTGGGTTTAATCCCGATTTGTCATTACAAAACATTAATATTCAATGATAAAACATCAAACTTTTCTAATGACGGTCATCAGAAAAATGAGGTTAATGACAAATCCGGGTTAAATGTACAACCTTTTTTACTATTATTTTAAATCATAAATTTGCAGATATTCATTATTTATTTTTTTATGTTTTCTGGTATTGTTGAAGAAGCTGCAACGGTTGTTGGTCTCGAGAAGGAGAAAGACAACCTGCATATAACGCTTACCTGTTCGTTTGTTAACGAACTTAAAATTGATCAAAGTATTTCACATAATGGTGTTTGCCTCACGGTTATTAAAAAAACCTACGACTCATATACCGTAACTGCTGTGCGTGAAACATTGCTAAAGTCAAATTTAGGACAGCTAAAAACAGGTGACAAAGTAAATATCGAGCGAAGTGTTAAACTCGAGAGCCGCCTTGACGGACACATTGTGCAGGGCCATGTTGATCAGACAGCTGTCTGCACTTCGGTCAGGGAGGCAGAAGGAAGCTGGTATTTCACCTTCAGCTATGAACCAGCCAGTGATGATTATATTACAGTTGAGAAAGGTTCTATTTCGGTTAATGGTGTAAGCCTGACGGTTGTGAATTCCAAAGAAAAATCTTTTGAAGTAGCCATCATTCCTTACACATACGAGGTTACCAATTTCAATCAGATTAAACCCGGTACTATTGTTAACCTTGAATTTGATATTATCGGGAAATATATAGCCCGTATAGTAAAACAACAACTTTCTAAGAAATAATCCACTTTATTCAGAAACTTTAATGAAATTTAAATCGCCTGATCAGATAGCATTAGTAATTGCAATAGCAGGTTCAATGATAGCGGGTGTGGCCGTCTTTTTCTTTTTAAATATTGAAAAATATAATGTCTTCCTCACAACAACCTTTATTGCCGTTTTGGTTTTTATAGTTGTTTTTCTTGTTTCACGTATTACCGTAAAACGTTTTATCATCAGCAAAATCAATCCTATCTATAAAACTATCTATAATCTGAATATTAAGGATGAAGAAATAATTGATGATATAGGCAATCGCGACATGGTATCAACCATTCAGAATGATGTGCTGATATGGGCGCGTAAAAAAACAAAAGAAATAGACCGGTTGCGGGAGCTTGAAAAATACAGAAAAGAATTTCTCGGAAATGTTTCACATGAGCTCAAAACCCCGATTTTCAACATACAGGGATATATTTCCACCTTGCTTGAAGGTGGCCTTGATGATCCTGAAATTAATATTGAATATCTGAAAAGAGCCGACAAAAGCTTAAACCGTCTGATATCTATTGTCAATGACCTTGAATCTATTTCAAAACTCGAAAGCGGAGAACTTAAACTAAATTTTCAAAAAACAAATATTGTCAGTATTGTAGCTGAGTCATTTGAAATACATGAGGCGATTGCTAAAGAAAAAAATATTACACTTAAGTTTTCCCGTAAGTTTGACAAGCCACTGATGGTTATTGCTGACCCGAAGTTAATACTTGAAGCCATTAATAATCTTATTGCCAACTCAATTAAATATGGCAGGGAAAACGGAGCCACTACGGTTAATTTTATTGATATTGGCGAACATCTGCTGGTTGAAATACAGGATAATGGTATAGGAATTGCCGAGCATGATCTGCCACGCATTTTTGAGCGTTTCTACCGGGCAGATAAAAGCCGTTCACGCGACATGGGAGGTACCGGCCTGGGCTTGTCTATCGTAAAGCATGTTCTTGAAGCTCATAATCAAACAATTAACGTTTCAAGCAAACTTGATGAAGGCTCAATGTTTTCGTTTACATTAAAAAAGGCTTAATACCCTTAATTGTTTAATTTCTTCTAAAAAGAATTTTTGTCCCAAGTACGATGAATAAGCAAATTCATCGTACTTAGAATAAATATTTTCCCTGCATTAATCTGCTTTCTGTGAGGCTATTTTTCAATTCGAAACAAATCCATTGTTTTTCAGAATCAGAAACCTATCTTTGTGAACATTTTTAATCTGAGTTTTTTAGTTAATATATTGATTTACAATGGCTAAAAAATTTCCTGAATATAAAAATTTCAACCTTGCAGATATTAATAAGGAAGTCCTTAAAATCTGGACCGGAGAGAAAACATTTGAAAAAAGTCTCGAAAAACGCAAAAATAACCAGCCATATGTATTTTATGAAGGTCCTCCTTCAGCCAACGGAATGCCGGGCATTCACCACGTTATTGCACGAACAATAAAAGATATATTTTGCCGCTATAAAACCATGCAGGGTTACCTGGTCGAAAGAAAAGCCGGTTGGGATACACATGGGTTACCAGTTGAACTGAGTGTTGAAACATCTCTTGGCATTACCAAAGAAGACATAGGCAACTCCATTAGTATTTCTGAATTCAACAATACCTGCAAAAAGGAAGTAATGAAATATACCCGTGAATGGGAAGACCTTACAAGGCAGATGGGTTACTGGGTTGATATGGATCATCCTTATATTACTTACGACAACCGTTATATTGAAACCTTGTGGTATTTACTCAAACAGCTTTATGAAAAAGGTTTATTATACAAAGGTTATTCTATTCAGCCTTATTCGCCTGCAGCAGGTACTGGCCTGAGTACGCACGAACTGAATCAGCCTGGATGCTACCGCGATGTT
>JAJUGM010000264.1 GCA_029268165.1 Bacteroidota bacterium | reverse complement strand
ACTCGGACTGATTTTTACCGGTATAGCCGTGGTAATGCCCTCACATTTGAATTTCGTCCTGCCTTTTATAGATATAATGACTTTCAGATCGTTAAAGCTCGTTATTCCCTACACAGTACTTTTTGTTGCTTTGCTTGGTTTGGCCAATTCACTTGTCTGGCCGGCTATATGGCCACTGGCAATTCATAACCTGGGTCGTTTTATGAAAACTGGAACAGCATTATTAATTATGGCAATTGCCGGTGGTGCAATTTTACCACTGATATGGGGCAAATTATCTGATATTATGGGGCCGCAACAAGCCTACATAGTGTTATTGCCATCCTATATAGTTATATTTTATTATGCCATAATGGGCTACAAATTAAGATCATGGAAATAGTCACCGGTTTGTATTAAAATATGTCTGGATAAAAAACTTCGAGCCACGAGCCGCAAGCTTCGAGAATTCTTTTAATAAAACATGAAGTAGTATTAACGACTTTATGTTCCTGTCTCACAGCCCGAAACTCGTAACTTGCAATTAGAAATAAAAGAAGATTTTGTTTTTTAGATAATTAAATAAAAATAGTATATGAAGCCTTCTTTATTAATACTGGCCGCAGGAATTGGCAGCAGGTATGGTGGCCTGAAACAGGTTGACCGTTTTGGCCCCTCAGGTGAAACAATTGTTGAATATTCGATTTATGATGCATTAAGAGCCGGTTTTGGCAAAATTATTCTGGTAGTCCGGAAAGAGTTTGTCAATGATTTTAAGGAACTGGTTCTTAAGAAAGTCATGAATAAAGCTGATATTGATTTTGTATTTCAGGAGATAGAGAATATACCTGAAGGACTTTCATCACCACCGGATCGTATTAAACCATGGGGGACTGGCCACGCAGTATTGGTAGCCCGTGAGAAAATAAACTCACCGTTTGCTGTTATCAATGCTGATGATTTTTATGGTGCAGGCTCATTTAAAATTATGGCTGATTTTCTTATTGATACATATAATGACAAAACCGAAAATTATTGTATTGTTGGCTACCCGTTGGCACATACCTTATCTGAATCGGGACATGTTTCAAGAGGAATATGTATGGCCGATAAAGATGGATTTCTAACCAGTATTGTTGAACATAAAAAAATTTATAAAGAGGGAACGATTATTAAGAGTCAGCTTGATGATAATACGGTCATTGAATTTACCGGAAAAGAAAAGGTATCAATGAACCTGATGGGATTTATGCCTTCAGTTTTTAATTACCTTGATACACAATTCAGAGCATTTATAAGGAAGAATATCAATAATCCCAATGCTGAGTTTTACCTTCCGGCATTAGTAAACACAGTCATTAAGGAAGGTAAGGCAAGAGTAAGATTGCTTCAGACCTCAGAAAGATGGTTCGGGGTTACCTATAAGGAAGACCGTCAGATGGTTATAAGTAACCTCATAAACCTGCTTGAAGCAGGAATATATCCGGTCAATCTATGGGAGTAATTTTAAAAGCACAAAGGCATATTTTTGCAAAAAGTACAAAAAAAATTTCGCAACCATCGCTGTTCTTGACACGTAAAATATAAATATATTTAACCTTTTTAACAATTTTTAATATCTGTTCAACAGATTTTTGCTAACCACTGAATAACTATTAAGTATTTCAACTATTTTTGCAAAGTTCAAAATCTATAATAAAATGAAAAAGATACTTACTGTTTTGTTAGTTTCGGTTATTTTTATGTCAACGGGATGTTCGCAATCTCCCGATACCGCAAATAAGGGTAAAGATGCTCCTTACATTGAGTTTGCAGAGCTTACGCATGATTTCGGAACTATTATTCAGGGAGGTGATGGCAATTATGAATTTGTATTCAAAAATACCGGCAAAGAGCCTCTTATTATAAACAATGTAAGGTCATCATGTGGGTGTACTACTCCGCAATGGTCATCAGAGCCAATAAAAAAAGGAGAAAAATCTTCAATTAAGGTGGGGTATAATACACGTATTGTTGGTTCATTTACCAAGACCATAACTGTGTATTCCAATGCCAGTAATCCGGTTGTTACTCTTACTATAAAGGGTAATGTAAAACCTGTGGAACAACCGCAGCAGTAAACCATCTGATCATATCAAGGTATGTATTCAGGCTTCTTTTGAGTAAAGAGGCAAGATATTATTTTATTTTAAATTTTATTAAATGCCTGTAATTTCAAAACGGGGGCAGCAGATGCCCAACTCACCTATTCGCAAGCTTGTTCCGCTTGCTGAAAGCGCTGAACGGCGTGGAATAAAAGTGTACCGATTAAACATCGGCCAACCAGATATTCCTACCTCACCCAACGCACTTGCGGCGATTAAGAACATTTCATCGCCCATAATTGATTACGGTCACAGTGCAGGTAATGAGTCCTTACGCAAAAAGTTTGTTGAATATTATAAATCGATAAATATCGAACTTGACTACACAGACATACTCATAACTACAGGTGCATCAGAGGCCATAACATTAACTTTACTGACCTGCCTTAATGCCGGAGATGAAATTATTGTACCCGAGCCTTTTTATGCCAATTATTTCAGTTTTGCCACCGCAACCGATGTTGAAGTTATACCAGTTACATCAACCATTGAAAGTGGTTTTGCACTTCCGCCTGTGAGCGAGTTCGAAAAACGCATTACTTCGAAAACGAAAGCAATTATTATCTGCAATCCTAACAATCCTACCGGGCATGTATATTCCCAAAAAGAACTTGAGCAGATAAGGGACATGGTTGTTAGGCACGATCTGTTTTTATTATGTGATGAGGTCTATCGTGAACTCTGCTATGACGACACGGTGTTTACTTCAGCTATGCAAATAGATGGCCTTGATAAACATCTTATTTTGATTGATTCCGTTTCAAAACGATATAGCGCAACCGGATTACGGGTAGGATTAATTGCATCCCGAAACAAGGAATTACTTCAGACAACACTTAAATTCTGCCAGGCACGCCTGTGCCCGCCTAATATCGGACAGCTTGCTGCCGAAGCGGCACTCGATTCACCTCCAGAATACCTTGATATGGTATATAATGAATTTCTGAAACGCAGAAATTTTATTGTCAATGAACTAAATAGTATCGAAGGGGTTTTTTGTCCCGTCCCTAAAGGAGCTTTCTATGTAATGGTTAAATTACCCGTTGACGATGCTGAAAAATTTGCTATGTGGATGCTCGAAGATTTTTCTTATGACAATAAAACTGTTATGCTGGCACCAGGTTCAGGTTTTTACTATAATACCGACCTGGGCAGGCAGGAAGTGAGGGTAGCTTATGTATTGAATATCAACGACCTCAAAATAGCCCTTGATTGCCTGAGGCGAGGTTTGCAGGCATACCCGGGAAGAACATTGAGTGCCAACAAACTTAAAGACACGGTAATTACTTCAATAAAATAAAATTCAAAGTATATTCTGTTCCCTTATAATCGTATGGAATAATGCTTTCATGCAGTTTTAGTGTATTATACCCATTTCTATATAGTTAAAAATTGTTAAAATACAAAGTTACCTGCAACTTCTGAATTTTTTTTGTGTCTTTATCAGTGACTAATGCTAAAATTACGGTATAATTTTTGTTTGCTTTGTCCGTTAAAAATTACAGGTTTTCAAAGTTGGACAACTAAACTAATAAAAAGAATATAAGAATGAGCAGTCCTTCTTTAAAACAAAAAATATCTGATCTGGTGATTAAAATAACAGGTTATTATCCTGCTATAAAGAACCTTTTAATAAAATTTATCAAAATCCATTATTTTCTTCCGCCTGCTGTCAGTCAGCTGAATAAACCATATTTTTTACGTTTCAGGAATCATAATCAGACAGATAATATTAATGTACCTTTTGAAAACAAGCAGAAATCCTGCAAAACAGCTATTATAACCGGTGCTACAAGCGGTATTGGCAAAGCCTTTGCCGTTTATTTTGCACAACATGGCTATAATCTGGTTATTACCGGCAGAAGAGCAGAAATGATACACAGGGTGGCTGAAGCAATTAAAATCACTTATGGAGTGAAAGTTGAAGTGGTTATTGCCGATCTGTCAAATAAGGAGGATTTATCAAAATTGCTTAGAACTATTGACAGGTTAAAATCAGTGGATGTGCTGGTTAATAACGCCGGGTACGGAAACGAAACACGGTTTTCAGAAGACCATATTGAGTCACAGCTTGCCATGCTCCGAGTTCATGTTGACGCACCATTAATGCTCATTCATAAAGTTTTGCCCTTTATGATGCAGCAAAAATCAGGAATTATTATTAATGTTTCTTCAATGGCTGCTTTTACGCCCACAGCTAGAAATGCCCTATATACCAGCACGAAAATGTTTCTGAAAAATTTTTCAGAATCACTTTATTTAGATGTAAGTCAATATGGCATAAAAGTTCAATGCCTTTGCCCGGGTTTTACGCGTAGTGATTTTCACCGCAACAGGAATGCCAATTTCAGCTGGTTCGGTTTAAAGTTGCTCCGATGGTTAGAGCCACATGAAGTAGTGGCCTACTCCATGCAATGTCTTAAAAGAGGTAATGTCATCTGTATACCGGGTATATTCAACCGTATGTTAATTAATATAACCTATCTGGTTCCACGTAAATTGTACTATACCTTAATCAATAAACTTGAGGAAAAAGTAATGGAACCCTCAGCTGAGAGTCAGATGGCTTATATTCAATAAAAATTTCCGATACCTTATCTTTAATCATCAGTACGTTTACAAGTAGCATCTTATTATTCTTTTACCAATACCACTTTTTCGTTCAGCTTTTTGATTACCGAACTCATTGTATATCTTAGGTTAGCATAATCAGTCGGCTCGTAAATGACTTTTTTATAGGAATATATTGCCGATATATTAATTTTATTTTCTGTACTTTGTGTTACTTTATAACTGATATCAACAAAGTTTGTTTCCTGTACCATTTCATCGGGCAATGATTCAATTTTATAACCGGGCGGAACAGTAATAATGGAATTATAGGAATGCGTTCTCAGATAAATCATGTCTACCGGATACTGACGTGTGGATTCCTTAAATGGATTTTCAGCAGGAGGTTCAAGTAAAAAGGGAGAAATGTATATTTTTTCATTGGTACGCTCAACCGGCAATTTTATAACCACTTTAATTATGTAATTTT
>JAJUGM010000263.1 GCA_029268165.1 Bacteroidota bacterium | reverse complement strand
GCAGGGCTCCTAATGACTAATCTGGACTTAAAACAAGGCGCAGTCAGGGCCATACTGAAATGATTTTTTAGTTTAAAAAGGTGGATTGTAACCAGTAATCCATTTAAAAACCTGAATGCAAGCAATACAGTCTGAGTACATCGAAAGACAAAAGTAACCAAAAGCACTTGGTTATTATTAACCGCCAACCATGCCATCTGTTGTATTGCGCATGCCCGGCGAGCCGTAGTTTTTAGGAAAAACTGCTTGAGCCTTGACTTTTTTTGCATCCTTTTTTGTGTCAAGACAAAAAAGGATGTGGGGTATGGGGCAAAGCCCCATCACCATTTACTTTTAATCGCCATAATTTCTCCAACAATAATTGTTATTCGCCCAAATGAATTTGTAAATTCATCGTACTTGGGATTAATAATTTACCCATCCCTCTATAAATATTTTATATTCGCTCGGATGAATTTGTTTGTTTAAGATTTTTGATTTTTTCAGCTTATTTGCTGACACTGATGATTAAAATGCCTGCAGCATAGAGAGTTTTCTAATTATTATATTTTGTAATGGCAGGCAATAAAATGCAACACTGCTGATAAATCCGGGTTTATAATCCCATCAAAATGGCTATTCCGCTTAGAAAGATTGTCCCGCCTGCAATGGCATGCGTATAACGCTCAAGCTTGCCTAATGGAATAAGATTGATACCTGCGGTAAGTAGTAAAACTATGGCAAGCATGGTTGCAATAGTTGTTACGCCAAATACCATAGATACCATGATAATGCCGAACGTACCGTGCCCGGCAGCTGGGTACATCAGCATAGGGATAAGCACTTCACAGGGCCCAAGGACAAAAATAATTATCAGTAACCAGGGTGTGAGATTTATTAATTTTTCTTTTTTATGGATATGGTCATGATTATGCTCATGAATATGCTCATGTTCATGGCCTTCTCCTTTTTCGTGGACATGAAAATGTTTGTGTGGCTTGTTTAGTATTGCCCGGTAAATACCCCATGCCATATAAATAAATCCAAATAATACAAAAGCATAGGCAGCCAGATTACCCCGGAAATTCTCAATGCTTTCAATTTTAGATAGCATTAATCCCAATGCTATGCCAATAGTGCCAATTACCACTGAGCTTCCAACATGGCCTATTCCGCAAAGTATTGTAATAAAAGATGTTTTTACGAGCGACCATTTACGGGCTTTTGATATAACGACAAAAGGAAGGTAATGATCGGGGCCGGTTACTGTATGGAGAAAACCTACAGATGCAGCAGTAATTAATAATATATTCAGGTCTGAACTCATTCTGATTGTTTGTTTATTGGTTCAATTTCAAATATTTCATTTCTGTCCCATTCAAGCCAGTATTTCAGTGCGGAGCGGCGCACAAGCTTCCAGTAGCCATCGTCCGTTAGTCCGAACCGGATTATACCTTCTTCAATATCGCGGTTAATTAACTTCAGGTATTCATCTTTGAGTTTCATGCGATATGATTTGTTATTCAATGTGAATATGGCTTCAGGCCTTCTGTTACCGTCGTCGATAACAGTTATAAGCCCCTGGCCAATGGTTGCCCCTGTGCTTACCTGTATGCCATCATTAAGGCAGCTGTATGGAGGCCTTGTACCGGCATAGGTTGTAACCAATAGCTTATCAGGGCCTACATTAAATAATTCCCTTGCCTTAATTCCCATCTTGGCACCAACAATTGAAAAAACTCCAAGATGTCCATGAAACTCATCAGTCATCACACAGGCTTTCCATTCTTCATAACCATACCTGTATATCGCTGAATCCATTATTTTGCGAACATCATAGGTAAACATTTCCCGCTGTGCGGGGAAAGCGCTGAATACAACGTTATTGCCCGTCCTGTATTTTCCCTGCATGATATCACTGAATAATTCCCTGACTGCATCAAGATCATACGCTTTATTAAACCTTATATATACTTTTGAAGGCAATATGGCTATATCAAAAAGCTCTGAATTAATAAGATAAATAGCAGCAAGCTCATCCGAAATTCTCAAATGATGTTGGTTCTGATCATTATGAATATTATTTTTACTACCCGTAAGGCTCAGAAAGCGTGCCATATTTGTACCGGCTTTATTCTGATAGATGGAAGAATCCCAGAACGCTTCATTGTTATTAAGATTGGAAATAACATCTGTCCTTATTTTCATAGCAAGCACCCAATCGGCCGATGACTTATCAAAGTTATAATTAAACCCCCCTGCGGGTTCAATTGCTTCGTTGTACCAGATTATGCGGCTGATTTTTGATTTTAGCTGAGGATTGTTTTTCAGTGCCTCTGATAATGTGGTTAAAGGGCCCAGACAAATATAAATAACAGGAGCTGAAGATAAAGTCAGTGTTTCATCAATCCATTTCAGCGCATCGGGTATGGCATCCTTTTTTACTTTGCTGGCGGCAGGTTGAAATGCCAGATTAAAATCACGCCAGGGCGGGGCAGGCCTGTTATATGTTTTGCCCATGACAACCGGCAGGGAATCGAGCCCGAATTCATGAAGCAGCGTTTTCACTTTTGCAAGGCCTTGCTCAGGGAGTAATGTGCCTTCTGTAAGAACAATACCTTTTATTTTGACATCAGGATGTGATAATAATATACCAATGGCACGCATATCGTCAAATGCGCAATCGGTATCAACAATGATATTGTATAAGCCGGCTGATAAAGGATTAAGGAAATATAAGGCTATTAATACAGTGATTAATAATTTTCTTATAAGCATTTATTTATTTGAAAGTTTAAAAGCAATGCCGCCTGTGATGTTAATACCCGGATTGGGGTAGCCATAAATGTGCTGGTAGCTCTCATTTAGCAGGTTATCTGCCGATACAAACAATTCAAACATTTTCGGAAATTTATAACTCAGTCTAATACCTGCCAGCAGGTAACCTTCTTCAATAACCGAAACCAATCCGCTTGCATTTTCACCATACAGACTGCGAATATAGTTTATTTTTAACGAAGCTGAAAATTTATCAAGACGATAAAGCGTGGAAATAAATAACGAATGTTCAGGAGTTCCGCTTACAGGTGTTTTCATATTAATATACGCATAATTGGCATGTACAGATAATGCCTTGAAAGGCCGGATATCAGTTGAGAATTCGATACCTGTGTTTTTCACATCGCCGTTGTTTTTATACAAAGGAGGCGGAGGAGCAACCGGTGGATTCTTAATAATAATGTTGTCGCCTGTTAATCTGAACAGCGTCAGGCTGGTGCTGAAGGTGCCTTTAAACCATTTCTGGTCCCATCCGATTTCTGTATTAACTATGTTTTCAGGTTTCAGATGCGGGTTAGCTGTAGGGAATAAATATAATTCACGAAGTGATGGAGGGCGGTAACCTTTTGACACCGATCCCCTTAAGGTTGTTGCATTTCCGGGATAAAAAGCCAATCCGGCCTGCGGGATAAATTCCCCGCCAAAAATGCTGTTGTTTTCGTATCTGATTCCTGCTGTTAAAGTTACTTTCAGCAATAACTGTTGCTGCATAAAGGCGTATGCAGCATGGCTGTTGGCTGAAACCCATTTATCATTGTACTCCGAAATCACAAATTGTGGCCTGCCGTTGGACCCCGGAATAATATTGCCGTTTTCATCGCGTAAAACAGTTGTAATCGTTTTGCCTCTGCCCCCGAAAACCATATAATCATAACCGATAGTTAGGCTGTTGCCCTTAAATGGTTTCAGTACCTGATAAGCCATCAGGCCATACATCTCATCATGCGACCTCCACCCATCAGTAAAATTATGGTCGCCCATGTTGTAATAAATCTTTAAAGAGCCTTCGGTTTTGCTAAACGAATTATCTACTGATAATGAAGTTTCTCCCCTGAAGATATTCATCTTTTCACCGGCAAGGCTGTCCTGGACTTTCCCGGGGTCCTGCACATGATAATCAGCCACGTTGACATCGGCTGTAATACTTACATGTTTGTTAAGATGATAGCTTGTTTTCAGGTATCCGTTGGTTATGGTGAAATCAGAGCTATCGCGGTGTCCGTCGGTATGCCCGTAATTAAACGATCCGAATACTGAAAACTTGTTTTTGCGCATTCCACCGCTCAGCGCAACTTTTTGTGTGTTAAACATACCGTATGAAGCGCGAGCATTGATGTTGTAACCGTCTTCTTTCTGGTTTCGGGTGATAATATTAATTACACCGCCCATGGCATTTGAACCGTAAAGAATTGAACCGGGTCCGCGGATAATTTCCACTTTTTCGGCATCAGAAGTAACATAGGCATCAGGCAATGGATGCCCCATGATGCCCATAAACTGCGGATGGCCATCAATAAGGACGAGAACCTGTGTTGTTGGTGAGCCGCCGATTCCGCGAATGCTAATCTGCCCGGCAGCGCCGGTTGACACACCAAATCCGAGCATTCCACGCTCGGTGACAAATAATCCGGGCGTTCGTTCGCTAATTAATGGCAGAAGCGCTGATTCGTCACTGTGGTCTATCTGTTCAGTACTGATTGAAGTAATTGACATTGGCACATTCCGACGCGATACTTCGTCTTTTGTAGCTGTGATTACAACTTCGTTAATAGGAATTGTGTCGCTTACCGACTGCTGTGCCCTGAGATTTAAAAAACAGGGTAAAATCAAAAATATGAAGATATAATGTTTCATAGATAGTGTTACTAATTAATAAAACGTGACACAAATATAATAATAGTTGCGAATATAAAAATACTATTAACCCAATTATTGCATTAGAAGAATTTCTAATGCAATGCGATTAAGAAAAATCAACTTTTCCGGTTTGCTGGCGCTGCACCAGAAAACTGATTTTTCTTAATCGGGAAATCCATTGATTCGCTCTTTCTGAGAGCTCCCAATGAATAATTCCTCTAAAAATAATTTTTACTCGCCTGGATGTATTTGTTTATTCCTGATATGTGTATTTAATACTGTTAAAGCCTTTTGTCTATTTTCCCTATTTATGAAAGGAGATAAATCAGACGCACGCGTTCCGCAAACAGGCAACGGCCTAAGCAGTTTTCCCGTAAAACCCCAATGCAGTGAGAGTTTCAATTCCAATCCTTGTGAATTGATTATAAATACTTTATGCTTATGCATTTTTTAATCTATAATCGGGGTTAGGCCCAGTTAAGTCATTAGTTCGCAGGGCT
>JAJUGM010000262.1 GCA_029268165.1 Bacteroidota bacterium | reverse complement strand
CTTTGGCAGTTCTTCTGCTGACCATACGATGTGAAAAACCTGAAGGTTTAATTCAGGAAGACATTGTTGATGTTACTTCACGCATTACCAGCTTCCCTGAGATACTTGGAACGGGGGATACCGTGGTTATTGAAGGAACCCAGCTTAACGAAGTTGTCAGGGTTATTTTCGGCAATCTTACCATTTCCAAATATGAATTAATATATACCTCCAATGGTATCAAATTCCAGATACCTGCACTTGCTCCAAACGGGGAAAATGAAGTGGTACTTGTTTTTTCAGGCAATGAAAGGGCTTTCAAGAAAATTACCGTTTTACCCCGCCAAACATACAGCTTTATGGATCCTATTTTTGGCAGATCGGGTGATACAATCACTATATGGGGTACCAACCTGAATGTTGTCGAAACCGTTTTAGTGGGCGACATCGGTGCTACCATCATTGAACAACCGGGGAATTATCTAAAATTTATAATTCCTTCAGGTGCTTATCCTGATAAGGTATATCTTAAAACCGACCTGTTATCATTGCCCAGCAAGGATACACTTATTGTTTGTGACAATTCCGAAGCTTTCATCTGTCTTCCTAATTTAATGGTAAACGGCGATTTTGAACAGGCTCCTGCTTATGGTGTTACAACAGGCGATGCCGATTTGGGCCCCAACTGGTATGCTCCCGGTCATAACACAAGACAAATACTTGAAATAGTACCTGCATCAAGCATTCCTGACCCCAATTATCCGGGACTGGGTTCAAAAGTACTTAAAGCTCAGATTAACAGCGAATGGCTTAACTCAAGCGCATTCACCAATAACTGGCAGATACAGATTGTAAACAGCCTTACCTGCGACTCAAACAGGGTTTTCCGGTTTATGGGTAAAATATGGTCAGACATGGCAGGCCGACAGGTTGAAGTAAACGGTGGTGTTGCACTTCCTTCCTACACAAATATGCTTGGTGCACAGGAAATTATATTAAACAGAGGCTGGAACGAATTTTCGATTGAAATTAAACACGACCGCTCGCTAAATCAGAATGAAAGGCAAATACGAGCCATTATTTCATTTGGATATTATGTTAATGAAGGTGTCACTTTTTATTTTGACGACTTAAGAGTAGTGGATATAGGGGAAAGACAGGATTAGACTTTTAGTCCCACTGGATTTCTTTCCGGTGGGACATTAAATGAGATATCAGGTTTTACTTATAAATAATCATAAACCAGGTAATTACTATTATTAACTTAAATTCTTTAACTATGAAAAGAACAACTACATTGTTACTTTTGTTACTGATTGCCTTTTCCGGGGCATTTTCCCAGAGGCATGAAGGCAGAGATTCTGTAACCATTGCGTATGAAACCTTTAGCGGTTTTTTAAAAAGCAATTTTGATACTGATTTTAAATTATGGGCTCGACCAGGTTGGACCAATGGTTCTGGCAGTTATAGCTGGCCATGGTCAGTAGTAAAGGATAGCGGTGCATTTACCTCCAAAAACGGCACATGGATTAGTGGATCAGATTCATCAATAAGAATAATTATTGATAATTACGGAGGTATTGATGATTTGCATCCTGAGTTGGTATATGATACACACGCCATCAGCAGAGTTGTTTTCCTTGCTAATCCCAACAGATATTCAGGAAGCTGGGATACTTTAATATGGAAAGATATTGATATTGAAAATGTCATTGATATGAATCTGGTGTTCTGCGTTGCAAGAAGATCTAATGCTTCTAACCCAGCACCTGATTCAACACAGTCAGGTTTGTTTGTCTCAATAAGCGTGGATGGTGGTCCGTGGATTACGCTGGATACCTCTAGTTATGGTGGTTTGAAAAAGCTGGGCATGTGGACTAAAGCTATAATTCCCCTTGATACAGCTATTCATGGCAGTAAAATGGATATCTGCTGGGCCGCTTTTGTACCGAATCAGCAGTTTATAACATCACCCATGATAACCGGCTGGGCTGATATTGTGTTAGTGAACGATTTTATTATTACTGCTGAAGGTGGAGCCAATACCATCACAACCGATGAAGGTACATTGCAGATGTATGCTCAGGTATTCCCCAAAGATGCCAAAGATACCACCTTTACATGGAGTGTTGAAAACGGAACCGGTATGGCTACCATTGACCAGAACGGATTATTGACAGCCGACTGCAATGGTACGGTTCTGGTTAAAGCAACAGCAAATGACTTTGGCGCATATAGCGAAACTTATGAAGTAACGCTCACTAATCAAACCGAACTTGTCAGCTCAATTACGGTAAAGAAAGGCAGTACAGTTGAAGGTAATATTCAGATGCTGGCTACAGTTTTACCTGCTTGTGCCAATAACACCGCTGTTACTTGGAGTGTTACTAATGGTACAGGCAGTGCTACAATTAATGCAGATGGTCTTTTAACCCCAACATCCAGCGGCCAGGTTACAGTAGTTGCTACAGCCCAGGATGGTTCGGGTGTATCCGGAAGTCTAACCGTAATAGTGGTTGCAGACGGTATTTCTGATTATTCCAACAACAGTCTAATGATTTATCCGTCACCTGCTTATGATAAATTAAATATTGAAAGTTCAGCCTTAATTAATTATGTTGAAATTCTCTCATTAAGCGGAGCTAAAATGTTTGATGTCAGAAATATCAATAACATGAATCTGGTTATTAATACATCGTCTTTATCAGGAGGATTGTATTTAATAAAGGTACATACATCAGACGGCACTGTTCATACAAGTAAATTTGTTAAACAGTAAGTAGTGTTGATTATTAATGTTTTTATAACCTAATAGGTTTTTACAACCTGTTAGGTTATTTTATTTTTTACCTCCTGTCTTTTTTTTCCGGAAAAAGATTTAAACCAGTTAAACCCAATATAATAAATTAAAATACTTTTTATTAGCCCGGATGAATTTGTTTATTCATCATACTTGGCTTAAAACAACCGCAGTCCTGTAATTCCGAGAATAATCATCAGTGCAGACAATAGCCTCAAAAGATTTGCCGGATCATTAAAAAACAGGATTCCAAGCAATAAAGTACCAAGTGCACCGATTCCTGTCCACACAGCATAAGCTGTTCCAATAGGAATTGATTTCTGGGCTAACCACAGAAAATAACCGCTGCAGCCCATTGATATAACAGCAATACCCAGCCATAAGTATTTGTGGGAAGTGGTTTGTGACAATTTAAATCCCAAAGGCCAGCCAATTTCAAACAGCCCCGCAAGAAATAAATAAAACCAGTTCATGGTGTTATAAATTTAATAAGATAATACCTAACTGGTTTTTAAACCTGTTAGGCTGCCTACCTAAATATCTTCAATTTTTTTGAATCTGGGCACCAGTGAATGCATAATGAGCCATGCAATAAGGTAAGCCGAAGCACAGAATACAAATACAATTGTATAAGCTATTGTCATCTTTTCGTGTACAAGAGGCATCTGTATAGCCTTGAGTTTTTCAAACAACACCGGATCAACCGATTGTATTTGCTGAACCACTTCTATAGGCAGGCTGTTTAGTTCAACCTTGTCCAGATTAATAATATCATGGTGTTTATTTACTAATTGTAATGATTTTATTCTTTCAACGTATCCGCCAAGGTTTTGCGCCTGAGCTTCAACCCACGATTTTGCAATACCGGCATAACGAAAACTATCAAAGATCCAGCCTGAAACTTTACTAATAAGAATACCACCTATTCCTCCGGCCATTCCTCCAATACCGGTTACACTGGCTACGGCCTTTTTTGGGAACATATCTGAAACTGTTGTAAATATATTGGCTGACCAGGCTTGATGTGCGGCTGTTCCGATGCCGATAATAAATACCGGCATCCAGTAACTGATGCTGCCCATATATTGGGCTGTTAAAACCAAAAGAGGCACCAGTGCAATAATCAGCATGGCCCGCATACGGCCAGCGTATGGTTCATAGCCTTTTCTGATAAAATACATTGGAAACCAGCCTCCGGTGATACTTCCAATAGAGGATATCGTGTAAAGTATGGCCAGCGGAAAGGCAACAGCCGTACCTGTCATACCATACTGCGCTTTAAGGTAGGCGGGTAACCAGAATAAATAAAACCACCATACACCATCAGTCAGAAATTTACCGGTGCTAAAAGCCCATGTTTGTTTATACCTTAATAATTTAAACCATGAAACTTTCTCATTATTATTCGTGGTGTTGTTATTTGTGTTTTCAATATTATCGCTGTGAATATAATCGTATTCGGCTTTCCTAATATATTTGCTTTTTGAGGGGCTGTCATATAGCCAGAACCAAAAGATAAGCCACAGGAAACCAATGCCACCAATTATGAGAAATGCAGCTTGCCAGCCGAGGTGTTTGGCAATCCATGGTACTGTAAGCGGGGCAAATATTGCTCCTACATTTGCTCCTGAGTTAAAAATACCTGTTGCCAGCGCCCTTTCTTTTTTCGGAAACCACTCGGCCATTGCCTTTATAGCGGCCGGGAAGTTGCCCGACTCACCAAACCCCAAAAAACCTCTTGCAAACATAAATCCCAGTGTACTTTTTGCAAGGGCATGCGACATGGCTGCAATTGACCATACAATCAGTGACCATGCATATCCCATTTTTGTGCCCAGCCAGTCAATAATTCGGCCGGCAAAAATCATGGAAATTGCATATAATAGCTGAAACACTGATACAATATTGGCATAGTCAGAGTCGCTCCAGTTGAATTGTACTTCAAGGGTATCTTTTAAAAGGCTTAAAACCTGCCTGTCGAGATAATTAACTGTTGTGGCAAAAAACACCAGGGCACAGATAGTCCACCGGTATTGCCCGATTTTTTCATTTACTTTATTAATCATGTGTTAGTGTTTTGATGAATAATTCGGTTATTGAATGCGTTCAGTCAAATTTATTACATTATTAATCTTACCCGGGATATAAATTGTTATAATAGAGTAGATGAATTATCTTTCAATACTCTCTATGATTTCAATAACCATTTTTACATTCCTTTCAATGGCTGAATAATCTTTATTTCTGATCATTTCTTTTGTAATCAGCTTTGAGCCCATTCCTACACACCACACACCTGCTTTAAACCATGAAGAAAGGCTTTCTTTAGTGGGTTCAACTCCTCCTGTCGGCATAATGGCTGTCCATGGCATAGGTCCTTTCACCATCTCAACAAACCGGGG
>JAJUGM010000261.1 GCA_029268165.1 Bacteroidota bacterium | reverse complement strand
GATAATGTTTACAAGTCATTCATAAGATTTGATTGTTAATTTTATATTTTTTATTTACGTAATATGTATATTTTTTTATCGTCTTAATTTTCAATTATATAATTTATTATTCCGTAAAACGGAGAGAAGTTACGGATTAATGTTTTGCCAATGACAATCGGTGCAATTTGTTCCTAATAACTAACCGCCTCCAACAATAATTTTATTCGCCCGAATGAATTTGCTAATTCATTGTCCTTGGGTTAAATCAATAATGAATAACAATTATTCTGATTCAGGTCCGTGTCCGGATTTTGGATGACAGATTCCGGGTAACAGATGATTGATTTTTTACCTTTAATATCTATTTAGTTTCTGGGTCTATAGATTATAAATCTTCTGCAGAAAATGTATCTCCCTGATCGGGATCACCCGTTTTGTATCCTTTGATAAACCAGCTCATGCGTTGTTGGGAAGTACCATGTGTAAAAGCATCAGGAACAATGTAACCCTGCGACTTAAGCTGTATCCGGTCATCTCCAACAGCAGCAGCTGCATTAATGGCTTCCTCAATATCCCCTTCTTCAAGGATATTTTTCATTTTCTGGGCATGATGCGCCCATATACCGGCAAGAAAATCAGCCTGCAGTTCAAGTCTTACTGAATAACTGTTGAATTCTTTTTCACTTACCCTGCGCCTTAATTTTTCCATCCGCTCGGTAATGCCCAGTAACTTCTGAACATGATGCCCCACTTCATGTGCAATAATATAAGCCATGGCAAAATCTCCGGTTGCATTAAGCTTCTGCTGAAGATCCTCCAGAAAAGTCAGGTCAATATATACCTTTTCATCACCAGGACAATAAAAAGGGCCTGTGGCTGACGATGAAAAACCACATGCTGATTGCACAGCACTGCTGTATAATACAAGCTTTGGCTCGCGATAACTCTTGCCTGAATTATTAAACAGTTTATGCCATACATCCTCGGTATCTTTTAACACTACTGCCACAAACTGAGTCAGCTCTTCCTCAGCCGGAGATATGGTTGTTTCTGAAGAATCATAAGCCTGACCGGCCGACTGAAGGTTATTAATAACCTCCATTGGATTTCCTCCCAACAGCCATACGATAAGAACTACAATTAAGGTCCCTATGGTGCCTCCCGCAATCATTTTTTTGCCGCTAATCTCACGGCGGTCCTCAATATTTCCGCTTTGTTCGCGTCCTTTCCACCGCATAATAATCTGGGTTTTTAAGCTAAAATAGTTATTTCTATTATATAAATAAATAATATTCTATTTATTGTTTCCATGTATGCTCTTAATACGTAACACCAGTAATATTTTAATCACAAATTAAAAAATTATGACAAAATGGAAACAGACATAATTGTATTGAATGGACAAATTAATCGCTGGTTTATAAACAGGTTTAGTGTTCAATATTTTCATATATTAAAATAAATAATATCTTCGCATTAATTAACAAGAGTAACTGTGGAGAAATCGCTTGTAATCATTCCTACATACAATGAAAAAGACAACATCGGGAGGATGATTAACGTTATTTTTTCATTACCCCGGGAATTTGATATATTAATTATTGATGACGGATCGCCTGATGGAACCGCTGATATTATAAAGTCAATTCAACAAGAAAGGCAGAATAACCGCCTTCACCTGATGGAAAGAGGTATGAAACTGGGACTTGGTACAGCTTATATTGCCGGTTTCAGGTGGGCGCTGGACAAAGGGTATGACTATATTTTTGAAATGGATGCCGATTTTTCACATAATCCCGAAGATCTCGTGCGTCTGCATGATGCCTGCCTTAACGGCGCCGATCTGGCCATTGGCTCACGCTACATAACTGGTGTTAACGTCGTCAACTGGCCTATGGGCAGAGTTCTGATGTCTTATTTTGCATCAAAATACGTACGGTTTGTTACCGGAATGAAAATTCAGGATACCACAGCCGGATTTAAATGTTACCGGCGCCGGGTGCTTGAAGCGATGGATTTTGATAAAATAAGATTTAAAGGATATGCTTTTCAGATTGAAATGAAATTTACGGCATGGAAAATGAAGTTCAAGATTGTTGAGATACCCATTGTATTCACAGAAAGGCAGGTAGGCAAATCGAAAATGACCGGAGGAATATTTAATGAAGCATTCTGGGGTGTGCTAACCATGAAAGCAAGAAGTATTTTCTTTCCTTACAAAAGAAAAGAAAAGCCATGAACTGTTATTTTATTGAAAACGCCCTGTTGGTGAACGAAATGAACCGCTGCCGGGGAAGTATTCTGATTCGAAACGGTATCATTGAAAAAGTTTACAGGGATAGCCAGCCTTATCAAATACCTCACCAGGCAAAAGTAATAGATGCTTCAGGCCTGTTGCTGATTCCAGGCGTAATTGACGGCCATGTCCATTTCCGTGAGCCCGGCCTCACCAATAAAGGAGAAATAGCTACTGAATCAAGGGCTGCCATAGCCGGAGGAGTGACCTCGTTTATGGATATGCCCAATACCATACCACAAACTACCACGCGGGAACTGCTTGAAAAAAAAATTGCCATCGCTGCAGAAAAGTCAATGGCTAACTTTTCCTTTTATTTAGGTATTACTAACGATAACCTGGATGAAATACTTCAGGCTGATCCTTATAAGGTTGCCGGTATTAAGCTGTTCATGGGTTCTTCAACAGGCAATATGCTGGTTGACAATCACCAGACACTCGTAAGCCTATTTGCCCGATCGCCACTACTCATTGCAGCTCATTGTGAAGACGAGCACATTATTCGTGAAAATACACAAAAGTATCAGGCAAAGTATGGCGAAATGATTCCACCTTATTGCCATCCAGAAATTCGCTCTGCTGATGCCTGCTATAAATCATCATCGCTTGCCGTTGAACTTGCCAGAAAACATAAATCAAGGCTTCATTTGTTGCATTTATCAACCCGCCAGGAAATTGGACTGCTCGACAACACAACATCAAGAATAAACAAAAGAATTACTGCAGAGGCATGCATCCAGCACCTCGTGTTCAATAGCAAGGATTATGAAAAATACGGAAATTTCATTAAATGGAATCCTGCTGTTAAAAGTGAAGAAGACAGATTAGCGCTTATTGAGGCTATAAAGAACGGGCAAATTGATGTTATTGCTACCGACCATGCACCACACACCAAGGAAGAAAAGAGCAGGCCTTATTTACAGGCTCCTTCAGGCGGTCCAATGGTTCAGCACTCGCTGGTGGCTATGTTCGAACTTTATCATCAGGAAATACTTACGGCGGAGAAGATTGTTGATTTGATGTGCCATGCACCGGCTGATTTGTTTTCTATTGAAAAACGCGGCTATATACGCGAAGGTTATTATGCCGACCTTGTGCTGATTAATAATGACCTTCCGTGGACTGTACACAGGGAAAATATTCTTTATAAATGTGGATGGTCGCCTTTTGAAGGAAAAACTTTCAGGTCAGCAGTTACACACACTTTTGTCAATGGAAAGCTGGCGTTTGAAAACGGGCGGTTTCATGATATCCCTTGCGGTGTTGCGCTTCATTTTAACCGGTAAAAATTAAAGACTATGGAAAGGTATAGACAATTTATAATGGCATGCCTCATATTATTGGCCATGCTGACAATTACATGCAGACAGGCAGAAAAAAACAGAAATAATATATCTGAATATCGCAGCTCAACCGATACGTGCCAAAACGGAATTGCTTTTGCCGACCGGATTATCCAGGATATCATCATTAAAAACAATAACCCCGATGACAGCTGGGCAGAGCAATGCCTGAAAGGTATGCAACGAAAAGCACTGGTTGATACCCTTTTTGGTATGGTGTATACCCAAAAAGCCGTCGCATACGATTTCGACACAAATGAGAAACTGACAATTAGGCAAATCAGAAAAATTGAAAAAAAAGAAGGATTCAGTCGCGATAAAATAGGCAAAATACAGTTTGTTGAAAGCTGGTACCTCAACCCAGACAAAGCAACTATGACCAAAAATGTATCATCACTTGTTCTGGGATATGAAACATACGACAGCCAGGGCGAGTTCAGGGGATATCTGCCTGTATTCAGAATTATTTTGAATGATTCGCGGAAATGATTATATTTTAAACTTTTTTAGCTTTATTTATGCTTTTGAGTATTCGAATTAACAATTTTAAGAAATTTAAAGATACAGGGGAGATTCCGCTGAACAGAAATGTTGTATTTATTGGACCTAACAATAGTGGCAAAACAACCGCCCTACAGGCATTAACTTTATGGCAATATAGTATTAACAAATGGTTGGAGAAAAGAGGAGAAAAAAGTAAGGCCAGAATAAAATCCGGTGTGGCAATAAACCGAAAAGATTTACTTACCATACCTGTTTCCAGCGCCAGATTTCTGTGGAACGACCTTATTCTTAAATCAAATAAAGGGCAAAGCAAAGTCACAATTGAAATAACACTGAAGGGAATTACCGGCGATAAACTATGGCAATGTGGTATGTCTTTCGATTATTTCGGAGACGAAGTAATATATTGTAAACCCATTGACTTTCAAGATAATATTATCATTACTGAACCAGAAATATTAAAATCAATAAAAATTGCTTATCTGCCGCCAATGTCAGGATTATCATCTAGGGAAGACAAATTAATGTTTGCCTCAATACAGGCAAGAATAGGACAAGGAAATACAGCAGATGTTCTTAGAAATCTGTGTTATTATCTGAGATATCCAGAGTATCATTCCCAGCAACCTGAGGATATTACACCTGAAGATAATTGGAAATATTTTACTCAGATAGTGAAGGACTTTTTCGGCATTACACTATTGGAGCCATCTTTAAATGAGCGTGGTGAAATTGAAATGTATTATAGAGATGAAAATGGCAATACCCTGGAATTGCCTGTTGCAGGCAGAGGCCAGCAACAAATAATGCTATTGCTGACACTGTTACTTTCCAATCCAAATACCGTTTTGCTACTCGATGAACCTGATGCTCATCTGGAAATATTACGTCAGAAACAGGTTTACAAACTAATTACAGAAATAGCTGCAGAAAAAGGATCGCAAATTATTGCGGCAAGCCATTCTGAAATAATTCTGAACGAAGCAGCCGAAAGGGATATAGTAATTGCTTTTCTTGGAAAACCCCATCAAATAAATGATAAAGGAAGTCAACTAATG
>JAJUGM010000260.1 GCA_029268165.1 Bacteroidota bacterium | reverse complement strand
TATTATTTAGTGAGAAAAAAGTGCAATTTCACATGTTTTTATTAATAGTAATAAGTTCTCTCACCTGTTAATCGGCTGTGCATAGGCTTTTACGTCTTCTCCGGTGATTTCCCTTTCGCATAAAATGATGAGCCGCTCAAGCACATTCCTGAATTCTCGTATGTTTCCGGTCCATGGCAACTTCTGAAGTTCGGCTATTGCATCGGGCCTGATGATTTTTTTCGGCCTTCCATATTCTCCACAGATTAATTCATTAAAATGTTCCGCCAGCAAAGGAATATCTTCTTTCCTTTCGGTAAGTGCCGGCACATGGATAATAATTACCGAAAGCCTGTGGTATAAATCTTCCCGGAATGTTTTATTTTCAATTTCCGCTTTCATATTTTTATTGGTTGCAGCTATTACCCTGACATCAACTTCAATATCCTTATCACTGCCGACACGGGTAATTTTATGTTCCTGCAGTGCGCGTAACACCTTTGCCTGGGCTGAAAGACTCATATCGCCCACCTCATCAAGGAAAAGAGTGCCTCCGTGAGCTTGTTCAAATTTTCCTTTTCGTTGTTTAATAGCCGAGGTAAAAGCTCCTTTTTCATGACCAAACAATTCACTTTCAATCAGTTCTGAGGGAATTGCTGCGCAATTAACTTCAATAAAGGGCATTCCGGCCCTGGGGCTTTTTTCATGCAACCAGCGGGCAACCAGTTCCTTACCTGTACCGTTATCACCTGTAATCAATACACGGGCGTCTGTAGGAGCCACCTTTTCTATCCTTTCCTTTACCTTAATAATTGCCTGTGACTCTCCCACAATATCATATGCTTTGTTGATTTTCCGCTTCAGTATTTTTGTTTCAGTTACCAGTTCATTCCGTTCTGTGGCATTGCGGATGGTAACCAGCAAACGGTTCAGGTCAAGCGGTTTTTCAATAAAATCGTAAGCACCTTTTTTAATGGCCTCCACAGCAGTATCAATGTTTCCGTGTCCTGAAATCATGATAACAGGTATGTCCCGGGATTTTTTTATCAATGTATCAAGTACTTCCATGCCATCCATTCCGGGCATTTTAATATCGCATAACACGATATCAAAATTACCATTTTCAAACATCTCAATGCCTTCCTGTCCGTTGGTGGCCAGTGTTACTTTATGTTGTTCATATTCAAGCACTTCCTGAAGCGTATTGCGGATGCTCTTTTCATCGTCAATGACCAGTATATCAGCCATATAATTAATTAGAATTACTTATTATCTAATGACTGTTAAAATTAATAAAATGATTTATTAAAACAATTAATACCTTAAAAGCACATTAATCATTTACTTTCGAACCGCATATTGCGAGTAACAAATTTCAAATTTAGTTTTAACCCAGGTACAATGAATAAATAAACCCGGATTTATCATAAGCCTTATTTTTCTAAACTCCGCCATTAGGCTATTTTATGATTTTATCATGGAATACTAATGTTTTAAAATGACAAATCGGGGTTAAGTCATTAGTTCGCCCTGTATTCTAAGACAAAACCAAACATTTTAACAAAAATTATGCAGCAAATTGATGTAAATTAAAATACGGATTTCCTCCTAATGACTAATCTGGGATAAATCAGTTTACATTTACCGTTGGCTAAAGCCAACGGCAAAGGAAGCATGTTGTGCATGCCACAGCAATCCATCCAAAAACCCTAATGCAAGCAATGCAGTCTGAGTGCATCGCAAGACAAAAGTAACCAAAAGCACTTGGTTATTATTAACTGCCAACCTTGCTATCTGTTGTATTGCGCAAGCCTGGAAAGCCTTAGTTTTTAGGGAAAACTTCTTCAGCTCTGACTTTATTGCATCCTTTTTTGTGTAAGGATTAAAATGGATGCGGAGCATGGAGAAAAACCCCATAACTACATCACCAAATTAAGCCCACCTGTTTTAAGAAAAGTATAAAAAGATAAAGTTTACACCCAGAAGCAAAGATTATGTTGAATGAGAATAAAAAAAGAAAATGCAATTAATATTTACATGATAATTTGAAGATATTAATAAAAAAATGATTACCTTAAATAAATCTAATTTTAATAAAAACTTTATTGTGAAAAAAGGCAACAATACCAAACATCCTCAACAGGCCCTAATTCTTGAAAAAGCACTGACATATATTGAAGGCCTTGATGAAGTTCTTGAGGGAGGATTACCCAGGGGTAGAACAACAGTGATCAATGGCACCGCAGGATCGGGAAAGACACTTTTAGCACTGGAATTCCTTTACCGGGGAGCATTAGCCGGAGAGCCAGGCATTTTTATCGGATTTGAAGAACCTTTGGAACAACTTCGTCAAAACGCCGCCACATTGGGTTGGGATTTACCCTCATTAGAAAAGAAAAACAGTTTGTTTCTTATGAGCGGGCGGATAAAACCCGACATTTTAATTAGCGGAGAATTCAGTTTAAAAGGCCTGTTAGCCTCAGCTTCGGGAAAAGCAAAGGAAACAGGCGCAAAACGTATTGTCATTGATGCACTTGAAGTAGCATTACGCTTGTTCGATAATCCGCATCAGGTACGTAACGAATTACATTTGCTTAATGACTGGCTTCAGAAAGACGGTCTGACAGCCCTTTTAACTGTAAGGCCGGCAAGTTCCGGCATCTCGCTGATGTATGAGGATTTTTTTCAATCTATGGGCGACTGTGTAATAATCATGGAAGGAAAGGTATTGAACCAAATTAATACTCAACGATTAAGAGTGGTAAAATACAGAGGGTCAGCCTTTGGGCGCAATGAATACCCTTATGTTGTTACAAGCACAGGATTGCATATCGCTCCTATTTCAACTGTGGGTTTGCGACATAAACCACTTGGTAAAAAAATCAGCACCGGCCATAAAAAGCTCGATGAAATTCTGGGCGGAGGTTATCAACGTGCCTCTTGCGTTTTGTTTGCAGGCCAGCCGGGCACAGGTAAGACAATTCTTGCCAGCACTTTTATAGCCTCAGCCTGTAGCAGACATGAAAAAGTATTTTATATAAGTTTTGAAGAGTCAGAAGAGGCTCTGGTAGAAAATGTTTTCAATGCGGGCATCAATCTGAAGCCATATATTCTATCAGGTAAGTTGCGCTTTCTTTGCATGTATCCCGAAGCCATGGGTGCCGAACAACATTATGTCCGTGCCCTTTCAGCAATAAAGGAACATGCTCCTGCACATGTGATTGTTGATGCTATTTCAGCTTGTGAGCGTATGGGTAGTAAGCAGGCTGCCTTCGAATACCTGATGCGATTACTCAATGTCTGTAAAGAAAGAGGAATTACTATTCTACTAATCAATCAGACAAACGGTTCGAAAGATATTACAGAAATCTCTGGCAATGGCATTTCATCTATGGTTGACACTATTGTTCGTATGGAGTACCATGAAGGCTATGGCGAAATAACACGATTATTGCAGGTACTTAAATCAAGGGGTTCAGCCCACTCAAACCAGAAGCGTGAATACCTGATTACCAATGAAGGCATTAAAATTATTGATGTATATGTTGGTGAAGGTGATGTGCTAACAGGTACCGCAAGACATGTGCAGGAAGAAAGAGACCGGCTTGAAGCACAAAAACTCCAGTTTGAAATTCAAATGAAAGAACTTGAACTTAGGCATCTGCATCTTATACAAAGACAGGCAGCAAACGGAGTTGAGAAACGTTTAGTTATTCGTAAAAGCATTGATACCACCGACACTATACAAAACACTGGTTTAAAGAAAAAAAATAAATTATTTTAAAAAATAAATATTTAGCATTTATAAAAGTCGGTAATGCAAAACGAAAATAACATATCAAATGCTATTCTTTACCGACTGTATCTTTTCATAGCCGGTAACGAACCCAATTCTGTTAGAGCTAAAGAAGTACTTCATCATATTTGCAATAAATATCTGCATGGGCGTTATGAAATAAAGATCGTTGATGTTTATGAAGATTACCGGTCAGCTATTGAACATCAGGTAATGCTTGTACCCACCCTTATTATTAAAAGCCCGCCGCCTGTAAAAGTAATTGCAGGTTCATTAAACGATGAAAAAAAATTATTACTTGCTCTTGGTTTAACGGATAAGGAAGTTAAAATATGAATGGGAACGATTCCGGATTCGATGAACTTAAAGAACGGCTTGCCAAAGCTGAAGCAGCATTAGAAGCCCTGCGGCGGGGAGAGGTTGACCTTATCGTCGGTCCTGATACACTGAGGGTATTGCGAGTTCATTCATTAGTGAAAGAAAATGAAGATTTAGCCAGACAATGGCAAATGACTTTTAATGCCCTTAAAGATTCAGTATGGATTCTGGATCGGGAACAACGCATACTCAGATCTAACCGTGCAGCAGAAAAACAATTTGGATACGATGCCAACAAATTGATCGGTAAATATTGCTGGGAGATTGTACATGGTACAAAAGAACCCATACCCGAGTGCCCGCTTCTAAAAATGCTGAAAAGCCTGCAAAGGGAAACTATGGAAATGCAGGTTGGTAACAATTGGTATGAAATAACAGTCGATCCCATTTTAAGTGCAGGGAAAAAACTGGAAGGCTCTGTACATATTATTTCAGATATTACCGAACGCAAGAATGCTGAAGAAGCCTTAAAGAAAAATGAAAGGCAACTTCGTGTTTTGTTGCAGGTGAGCCAGGCAATGGCTGAAACCCTGGAGTTAAAGACTATTTTACAGATGATTGTTAATAATGCAACCCATGCAATGAACCTGGGGAGCGGTGCAATTTACCTTTTACAGGAAAATAAATTATTTCTGGCTGCCACACAACCTTCATTGCCAGATGATTTTCCCGAAGAATTACGTATAGCCAGACTATTTGATCATCCTCATCTTGAGAAAGCAGTAGTTACAAATAATCCTGTTATTCTGCCAGATACACATGCAGCCAAGCTTACTCCTGCTGAGAAAGATGTTATTCAATTCAGAAATTTACGTTCAATAATTTATCTGCCACTGATAACAAGGAAACAATCTATTGGCGTTCTGATTCTGGCATCTGTGAATGATCTGAGAGTATTTGACAACGAAGAAATAGAATTGTATAAAGGTTTTGCCGGCCAGGCAGCCCAGACTGCTTCTGGTATTAAGATACTCGACAACGCAAAAGCCCTGAACCTCCAACTGGGGAACCGCCACATCTTAAGTTATCAATATCAAACCGTATACCCTCCGG
>JAJUGM010000259.1 GCA_029268165.1 Bacteroidota bacterium | reverse complement strand
TCAATGGCTGATGAGGGAATAGAAAGGAAAAGCAGGAATAAAAATACGGCGTTGCGGATTTTAACAAGCATATACTGATAACATAACATGGCTCATCATAACGATGGTTAAAAATAAAATTTTAAAAGAAAAAATACAAACAGGATATTAATTCTTAATTATATAAATCTTCTGGAGTGACAACAATGTGATTAATAAGGCCCATAGCATATAAATCACATTTTGTTGCATTAAGATATGAATTTTTAAATAATATTCCAAAACATTTTTTACGATGGCCATGTTTTTGATCTTCATATTTCACTCAGATCGAACAATTTTGATATCCGTATGTTACTGTGTTGTCAAAAAACACATTATTACATTGGAGCGTAATAAAACGGCATATAAAAATTTATCAATGAAACATCATTTGCTTCGGCTGTTTTTCATAATTAACTTTGAATAACCATAACAAAAAAGTAATATTAACATAGATTTCATAAACCGGAACAGGTAAAATAAATATTAATAAATATGAGCGCCTACTCAATTAAAGATCTTGAAAGGCTTTCAGGCATAAAAGCACATACGATACGTATCTGGGAGAAAAGGTATAAGCTGATTGAGCCCAAGCGTACAACAAGCAATATAAGGACATATTGTGACAGCGAACTTAAAAAACTGTTAAATATTTCCATTCTTTATCGTAATGGTTTTAAAATAAGCAAATTATCTGCTCTAACTGATAAGGAAATTGCAGACAAGATCAATCAGATTGTTATTCATGATACTGATATGCAAAGCCAGATAGAGGGGCTTACAATTGCAATGACCGAATTTGACGAAATTAAATTTGAAAGAATTCTTGCCAGAGCTATTATACAATATGGTTTTGAAGATGCTGTAATAAGAATTATATACCCGTTCATTGTAAAAGTAGGCCTGATGTGGCAAACCAGCTGTATTAACCCGGCCAGGGAACATTTTATAACCAACCTGATCAGACAAAAAGTATATGTAGCCATTGATGGTTTGTTAAGCGAGGAACAGAAAGGATCAAAAAGGTTTTTGTTTTTTCTTCCCGAAGGAGAATTTCATGAACTTGGTATACTCTTTTTTGCTTATATGGCCAAAAAAAGAGGTCATCAGATTGTTTACCTCGGACAGTCTGTACCTCTGACTGATATTATTGATACTGTTAACAGCAAACCCATTGATATTCTTGTAACTGCATTCGTTTCGTCTGTAAATAGTATCAGCGATATTATTGAATTTACTGATATATTAGCTGAAAAAACAGGTAACCTGCCCTTATACATTGCAGGTGCTCACGCTGCCAGCATTGATAATAAATTTCCTGTTCATGTAAAGGTTATTACTTCACCAACCCAGTTTGCTGATGAATTGGCAAATCTGCATAATTAATGCATTAAACCCATAGGCTGCAAAGTAAACTGACATTATAATAAAATGTTTAATTTTTTATAATCTTATATTAAACATTAAAATAGGATTTTTTTATCCGTTTTTATAATTTATAAGTAATTTAGAATAATTTATTAAAATCATTAATTATTAGCTTTTTGAACTATGTTTTATTTAGAATGAATGCTTATTTTTATTCAGTCTAAATTTAAATTATTTGTTTATTGTTTAAATATGTTATAATTTTGTTAAACAATATTTCAAGTAATAACCATCAAAAATAAAACGATATGACAGCAATAGAATTTAATTATCAGTTGACAAATCTTAGCGACAGTCTCGAAAGATTTGCCTTAAGCCTGACATCCAATAAAGAAGATGCCAAGGATTTATTGCAGGAAACATTTGTAAAGGCCATATCGTTCAGGGATAAATTTGCTGATGACACCAATCTCAAAGCCTGGACATTTACCATAATGAAAAACACCTTTATAAATAACTATCGTAAGGCAGTAAAAGCTAACACTACATTTGATAATACGGATGATTTGTATTTTCTTAACCTGAATCGTGAATCGGCTGGTGATGGTCCTGATAATACAGTTTCGGCAAAAGAAATCGAATCACATATCGAAAAGCTTGATGATGAATTTAAAATGCCTTTTAAGCTGCATCTCAGCGGATATAAATACACGGAAATAGCTGATATCATGGGGTTAAAAATAGGGACGGTAAAAAGCCGTATATTCTTTACCCGTAAAAAACTGATGAATTCTCTGGGCAAGAATTACAATTGATGAAAAGTAGGGTTGATTGGTTTATGTAAAATCCCTGCAAACTGTATTTTTTGCGGGGATTTTTTTTTAGCGCCGGGAAATAATATGCGAAAAACATCAGGTTTTTTCGGAAATGATAATTTTGACATTAAATTTGCAGAACATATTATCTTTATAAAAACATCCGGATGGAAAACAGTCAACGATACAACCAGCGGGGGGTTTCTGCATCAAAAACCGATGTCCATAAAGCCATAAACGACCTTGATAAGGGTATTTTCCCAAACGCATTCTGCAAAATTGTACCTGATCTACTTGGCGGTGACGATGAATATTGTGTTGTTATGCACGCTGACGGGGCCGGAACCAAAGCATCGCTGGCTTATTTGTACTGGAAAGAAACAGGCGACTATAATGTCTGGAAAGGAATAGCCCATGATTCGCTCATTATGAACCTTGACGACCTTATTTGTGTTGGAGCTACCGATAATATTCTGCTTTCATCAACAGTAGGAAGAAATAAAATGAAAATCCCCGGAGATGTGCTTGTTTATCTGCTGAAAGGATACGATGAAACAATGCAGGAACTTGCCAGATGGGGTGTGCATGTTTATCTTACCGGCGGTGAAACAGCAGACATAGGCGACCTGGTCAGGACCATTGTAGTTGACTCAACGGTTGTTTGCCGTATGAGGCGCAAAGATGTTATCAGTATTAATATTCAGCCTGGCGATGTAATCATAGGACTTGCCTCATCAGGCCAGGCTATTTACGAAAAAGAATATAACGGAGGAATAGGGAGCAACGGGTTAACATCTGCACGCCACGATGTATTCAGTAATTACCTGGCTGACAAGTATCCCGAATCATTTGACGACCTCATCCCAAAACAACTTGTTTACAGCGGCCGGTATCTGCTGACTCAGAAAATTGAAGGTTTACAGCTCGACGCAGGAAAACTCCTGCTCTCCCCTACCCGTACTTATGCACCCATTGTCCGCAAAATATTAGAAAAACATCAAAGCAATGTTCATGGTATGATTCATTGCACCGGAGGCGGGCAGACCAAAGTGCTGCATTTTATTAACAACCTGCATATTATCAAGGACAACATGTTCGATATCCCACCGGTTTTCCGGATTATTCAGGAAGAATCACAGACTGACTGGGACGAAATGTATGAAGTATTCAACATGGGGCATCGTTTTGAAATATATGTTCCGCAGGAATTTGCAGAACCAATTATTGCCATATCCAAGGAATTTAATGTCGAAGCCCGCATTATCGGAAGGGTTGAATCGTATAACGGCAAACGCGTCAGTATTTTTACCAAAGAGGGAACATTTCATTATTAACGGAAAGCATAATCGTTATCATTTTTATGAGCAGTAATCTGATTTTGGATAAACTAGAAGGTGTCAACCAGCGATTTATTGAGGTTGGAGAGCTTCTTGCAAGGCCTGATGTAGTATCGGATATGAAGCGGTATATCCAGCTCAGCAAGGAATATAAAGAACTGAAACCGGTTGTCGAAGCCTTTAAGGAATATAAGGATTTACTGAGTAACATTGCTACAGCCAAAGACATTATTGCCAATGAAAAAGATCAGGAATTAAGGGAAATGGCTAAAGCAGAGCTCGATGAACTGTTGCCCAGGGTAGAACCCATGGAAGAAAAAATAAAACTTTTATTATTGCCGGCCGATCCACAGGACAGCAAAAATGCTATCCTTGAGATAAGGGCAGGGACAGGCGGTGATGAAGCCAGCATTTTTGCCGGCGATTTATTCCGTATGTACAGCAAGTTTTGCGAACAAAAAGGATGGAAGGTTGAGATAACTGCTATGACCGAAGGTACTGTTGGTGGTTTTAAGGAAATAATTGCTGAAGTGAAAGGAGAGGGTGTTTACGGTACCCTGAAATATGAATCGGGAGTCCACAGGGTGCAACGTGTGCCGCAAACCGAAACTCAGGGGCGGATACACACTTCAGCAGCATCGGTTGTTGTTTTGCCTGAAGCAGAAGAACTGGATATTGAGGTAAGGCAGGAAGATATACGTATTGACCGTTTCTGTTCATCAGGGCCCGGCGGACAGTCAGTTAATACCACCTATTCAGCCGTCAGGCTTACACATATTCCCACAGGTGTTGTGGTATCGTGCCAGGACCAGAAATCACAGCTGAAAAACCTTGAAAAAGCAATGAACGAATTGCGAACCCGGCTTTATAATATAGAATATCAGAAATACCTTAACGAAGTAGCCTCAAAGCGTAAGACAATGGTATCAACAGGCGACCGTTCGGCAAAAATACGTACCTATAATTATCCGCAAGGCAGACTGACCGACCATCGTATTAACTATACGGTATATAATCTGCCAAGCATTCTGGACGGCAACCTTCAGGAACTGATTAACCAGCTGCAGATGGCAGAAAATGCGGAAAGGCTTAAAGAGAGCACGCCCGTTTAATCAAAAAGCATATGACCCTTCAAAAGCTAATTGATCAAATAAACCTTAAGAAATCAGTTCTGTGTATCGGTCTTGATACAGATGTTAAAAAGCTGCCTTTGCACCTGCAATATAGGAAAAACAATATTTTTGAATTTAACCGAAGCATCATTGATGCAACCCATTCATACGCCGTAGCATTCAAACCCAATATAGCTTTTTACGAATGCCTCGGCACTGAAGGTTGGCAGCAGCTTGCCCTCACGGTTGATTATATCAGAAAGCATTACCCTGACTTGTTTCTTATTGCCGATGCAAAGCGCGGTGATATTGGCAATACCTCAGAAAAATACGCAGAAACCTTTTTCAAATACTTTGATTTTGATGCCGTTACGGTATCTCCTTATATGGGTTCCGATTCGGTCGCACCCTTTTTAAAGTATAATGATAAATGGGTTATTTTGCTGGCGCTGACATCAAATGAAGGTGCCGATGATTTTCAGATGGCTTCAACAGCAAGGCAGGAAAAACTATTTGAAATGGTCTTAAAAATGGCCGTTGAATGGGGCAATCCCGAAAAT
>JAJUGM010000258.1 GCA_029268165.1 Bacteroidota bacterium | reverse complement strand
TGATGCGCGCAAAATCATTGGGATTTCTCATATCAAGGCCCTGAAGAAGTGCTTTACAGGAAACAGTGCCATTTATTTCTCTAAATTTTTCGAAGAATTCGACCACTTTTTTATAGGTTTCAGCTTTTTTGCTTTCATCGTCGTGTAATGCTTTGCCATATTTGAGGCCAAGAGCCATAAGTGCACCGGTCACAGCACCACAAACTTCCTGCTGACGGCCCATGCCACCACCAAATGCACAGGCCACTTTAAGGCAATCATTCTCAGATAAACCATAATCAGTACCAAAAACTGTAAGAACAGATTGTGAACAGTTAAAACCACTCTGGAAATAACTGATTGCTTTTTGTTGTTTGTTCATAACATTTAATGTATTAATTCATTAGTATATTTTTTAAGAAATTTATAAAACTCCCTAAACCTTTCCTTAATCTCATCTCTTACTCTGCGGAATTCGCTCAAAATATATTCCTCTGTTCCACTAACCTTGGATGGATCTTCAAAACCCATATGCAATCTTTGCTTTACCTTTCCGTTAAAAACCGGACATGTTTCGTTAGCCTGATCACACACGGTTATAACATAGTCCCATTCATCATTCAGGTATTCATCAACCCGTTTGGGAATATGTTTACTAATATCAATACCTGCTTCGGCCATTACTTTAACCGCAACAGGATTAACCTGAGCAGAAGGCTCAGTACCGGCCGACCGTACAAACAGGTTATTATCAAACGACTGAAGAAAACCATGTGCCATCTGGCTGCGGCAACTGTTGCCTGTGCAAAGAATCAATACTTTCATATCTTGTTTATTAATCATTAATTCAAATATATTTCAACATTTATTTCCGGTTTAAATTATTCCGACAGATCACAACATTTAATTTCATGAAGAAAAGATATCAATAGTCTATTGAGCTTTTGAACAGCAACCGGATTCAAACAATAATTTGTTTTAACTCCTGTCACCTGTCCATGAATTAAGCCAACCCTTTTCAATTCGGCTAAATGCTGATTAACCGTAGTACGGCTCAGTGGCAATTCTTCAGAGATATCACCGGTGATGCAGGTTTTTGTTTCCGCCAAATATTTCAATATTTGCAACCTTGCCGGATGTGATAATGCTTTAAAATATTGGGCACATTCCTGCAACTCATCTGAAAAAAGCTCTGTTTTAGCGTAAACCATAATATTTATTTTTGACGTAAAAATACGTCAAAAATAAATATGACGAAAAAATACGTCATATTTTTTTTAAATTCCTTGATTGATTAACCCAATTACGATGAATAAACCAATTCATAATAATCAGTCATGTTTACAATAGTAGCATCTCATTTTTTACTTCAATGATCTCCCTGCACATATTTTCAAGCTTAATGCAATTCATGCATCCGGCTCTCGGTACTTCAAACCCTGATTTGTCATAAGCCTTATTTTTCTTCACAAATTCTTTTTATTTACTAAATAATTCCAAATAGTAATCCACTCAGGGTTGCCATAACGACAACCAGACTCACATATAAAATTGTTTTCTGAGTACCCAATACAAGCCGTATCACCAGCATATTAGGAAGTGACAAGGCGGGTCCGGCAAGCAACAGTGCCAGTGCTGGCCCCTTGCCCATGCCCGATGCAATCAAGCCTTGCACAATAGGTACTTCGGTTAACGTGGCAAAGTACATAAAGGCACCTACTACCGAGGCAAAAAAGTTAGAGAATAATGAATTGCCACCTACCATCATCGAAATCCATTCATTAGGGATTACACCAGCAATAGCAGTATTATCATGAGTTGATCCCAGCAGGAAACCGGCAATAATAACGCCGATAGCCAGCAGTGGCATGATTTGTTTGGCAAAGTCCCATGCAGCCAACGTCCATTCTTTATTTTCAGGTTCGTTTTTATCTTTTAATGTCATAATGCTTAATGAAGTAATCCCAACCAACATAGGAACCAGCGGTGCCAGTTTGGCATTTTCGATAAAGACTGAAGCTAGTATTGCAGAAGCGATCGTTGCTGTAGCTCCCAGCAATACCCATTGCCATTTTATTTTCAGTATTTTTATCAGTGAATATCCGAGCAAAACACTGAATAACCCAGTAATGTACCACTTATAAGACCAGATTGTGAACCAAGTGCCAGATGTAACCCCTTCACCCGGCTTACCCCAGTTTGCAAAAACCAGAATCAGCACCAAAACGAAAAAGTGAAAGGAAGTCTGCCACATGGGTCTTTTCTCAGGTGGAGGTTCAATATTCATCTGCTCCTCACACTTTACCTTTTCTTCTTTATGGTAAATAAGCGACATGATAGCTCCTATGATCACACTGAAAGAAACTGCTCCTATAACACGTGCCACACCCATTTCAAAACCCAGAATGCGCGCTGTTAAAATAATAGCCAGAATGTTAATGGCCGGTCCTGAATAGAGAAAAGCTATGGCCGGGCCCAGACCTGCACCGCGCTTGTGAATACTTGAGAACAAAGGAAGGATAGTGCAGGAACAAACTGCAAGGATAGTTCCTGACACAGAAGCAACTGTATAAGCCAGCCATTTTTTTGCATTAGCTCCAAAATACTTCAACACTGCACCCTTGCTGATAAAAACTGAAATTACGCCTGCAATAAAAAAAGCAGGTAATAAACACAATACAACATGCTCACGTGCATACCATTTCACTAAATCAAAAGTGGCAGCCAATGCTGTTTTAAAAACAGGGCTTTCAACAGGAAGGAAAAAGGCGAATGCAAAAACAACGATGATCCATAAGAGGATTTTTATTTCTTTTTTTGTGTCCATTTATAATAATTTGAAAATGATTGAATTATTAAAATTTATTATTCGTAATAATACGAACAATTATTGTAAAAAATTTAAATGTATGCCCTGAAAATATAATAAATGCCCACTGCCAGAAACAGTATGGCAATGACCCTGCGGAACCAGAGCTCGAACGCTTTTACCTTATTGTAAACCGTTCCGATACCTGATATTGTGTAAGCCAGTATCCATGAAAAGATAATGACCGGAATTCCTGTAGCTATGGCATAAACCAGTGGCAGGTAAAGGCCTGAAATACTGCTTACTGTCAATGGCACTAACATACCAAAGTAAAGCACTCCACTGTAAGGGCAAAATGCCAAAGCAAAAATCAGCCCAAGCAAAATAGCATCAAAATATCCCCAGGTTTTTTTATCCTGCATTTTCGAAGACAGATTGTTAATACCTGGAAACTTTATTTTTATTATATCGAACATAAAAAAACCGATAATTATAAGTAACGGGCCTAATAACTTTTCACCATATTGCTGAAAAAAACCTGAAAATTTAAGCTGGTCGGCACCAAAATAAATAATCAGTGCAATTAAGGTATAAGTAATTGCTCTGCCTAACGTATAAAGCAATCCGTTTATAAAAACCCTGTGCCGGTTTTCAATATCGCGGCTTATAAAGCCAATTGCTGTAATGTTGGTGGCCAGCGGGCAGGGACTGACAGCTGTCATCAGTCCCAGCGCCAATGCTGATAACCAGGGCAATGAACTGCTTTCAAGTATTTTATTTAAGATATCCGACATAAAAAAACTAATGAAACCATCTCATAATAGTGCGTCAATTTTCTCTTTTATTATTGCCTTAAACCTATCCGGATTTGAATTGGCATACATAAATCCTTCATTAGTAAGGTTTATTTTGGTATCACCTTTCACAATTAACAGCGTTTGACCGTAAACATTTAGTTTTTGCGCTAATGCCTTACTTGATTCATCATCAAGGTTTACTGACTGAAAGCTGATTTTGCCTTTCTGAACCAAATCGGAATAAAGCATATCAACTGATTCTTTTGCTTTGGCCTCAACATTACGACATGTATGGCAACGGGCTGTAAAATGGAAATAATAAACTTCAATTTTTCTGGCGTCACCTGTAGTTTTAACGTTCTTTTTTTCTGTCTGGGCACTACAGGCAATCACCTGCATAAACAGAACCAAGGAAAATAATAATCTAAATGTTTTCATGGCTTTATATTTTACTAATTATTTCTTAATACTTCTTTTATTTCATTTACAGAAGGTACGCGACCGCTGACCACTACTTTTTCATTAACAACAAGGGCAGGTGTATGCATAATTCCATAATTCATAATCTTTACAATGTCCTCAACCTTTTCAATTTTTGCTTCTATATTCATTTCAGCAACAGCATCACGTGTGGCTTTCTCAAGTGCCTTGCACCTGGGGCAACCTGTTCCTAAAACTTTTATTACCATAAATTAAACAGAAATTTATTGTTCGTAAAATAACGAACGAAAATAATAAAAAATTGTTACAAATTGAAAATGGTTTTAAAAAGATTTTTTGCTTCACTCCAGTTTTCTTTATTCAGGCAATATCGAATTTTAGGAGCCTCAATTTCACCCTGTATCAGGCCTGCTTCTTTTAACTCTTTCAGGTGTTGGGATAATGTCGATTTGGCAATAGGAAGCTCATCGGATAAATCTCCGCTATAACAACAACTTTGTTTTGACAGTAATTCAAGAACATATACCCGCACCGGATGCCCCATTGCCTTTGCGTATCGGGCAATTTTTCTTTGTTCATCTGTTATTACATTTCTCATTTTTATTTGCATAGATATTTTTTTGCTTTCAAATAAAGTTGAAAAAATCATCCACAATATCCTTTCTTTTTGGGTGGAATGTATATTTCATACCCATTTTTTTCTTAATAAAGATAGGTACTTTGGACTTCAGATTCAAAATAAATATAATATTTAAACAAAAAAATTATCTTTGCAAACTGAATTTTTTGATGATTAATTGTTCAGACAATTATAGCAGTTGTCTGTGATTCAAACAATAAAAATAGGTAACACATCAAGAAATTTTTTTCGGGGCGTGGCGCTCCCGATAACTATCGGGAGGCTAGCGCATCCCGGCATAAACTGCCGGGAGCATCGAAAGTTTAAGTCGCGCTCCTGTTAGGTATAACTAATAATTAAAATATTTCGGGGCGTGGCGCAGTTGGCTAGCGCACTTGCATGGGGTGCAAGGGGTCGGAAGTTCGAGTCTTCTCGCCCCGACTTTTTTTCCTGCTCTTTACCGGCCGGAAGTTCGTTCCGATTGTCATCGGAATCTCGCCCCGACTTTTTTTCCTACTCTTTCCCGGCCGGAAGTTCGTTCCGATTGTCATCGGAATCTCGCCCCGACTTTTTT
>JAJUGM010000257.1 GCA_029268165.1 Bacteroidota bacterium | reverse complement strand
GGTGAATATTATCTTGACGGAATGCTTATAAAAGATATAAACGAAACCCGTGCTGCCTATCTGCGCAACCGTATGATCGGATTTGTATTTCAAAGCTTTAATCTCATTGCTTTTAAGAATGCCATGGAAAATATTGCTCTGCCTTTATATTACAAGGGCGTCAGCCGGAAGAAACGCAACAGGATTGCCATGGAATACCTTGACAGGATGGGGTTAGCCGAATGGGCAAATCATCTGCCCAGTGAACTTTCAGGAGGGCAAAAACAAAGGATTGCCATTGCCCGCGCTTTAATAGCTGAACCTAAAATTATTCTGGCCGATGAGCCAACAGGTGCGCTTGATTCAGTTACCTCTATGGAAGTTATGGATTTGTTTCAGGAAATTAATGAGAGCGGAATTACAGTTATTATTGTAACGCATGAACACGATATTGCTGCACGCACCCAACGATCCATCAAACTCAAAGATGGTATTATTGAGGATATTGTTACCAATCCGGTTAATTTAAGGGCTGCTGTATCTTTTTAACATTTAAAAACAGCAACAATATGTTTGATTTTGACAAATGGCATGAAATTCTCAGTACAATACGCAAAAATAAATTGCGTACCTTCCTTACAGGGCTTAGTGTAGCATGGGGCATTTTTATGCTGATTATCCTTTTGGGTTCGGGTAACGGACTTGCCAAAGGAGTAATGTATAATTTCAGCGATGCAAAAAACAGTATATGGATGGGGGGAGGTCAGACCAGTAAAGCATATAACGGATTAAATGCCGGAAGAAGAATTGAATTTGTGAATGAAGACCTGGCACTGGTAAGCAACAAGTTTAATGGAATCGAAAATTTATCAGCCCGCTATGATATGGGGGGAACACTGGTAAGTTACAAAAACAACTATGGCAACTTTGAAATTCAGGCCATACATCCGGGACATCAGGTCACAGAAGCAGTCGAACTGATTGAAGGCCGCCTGCTGAACAAACTTGACATTAAAGAATACCGCAAAGTAGCTGTTATTGGAAAATCGGTCAGCAATCAGCTGTTTAAAGATGAAAATCCGGTTGGCAAATACGTCAGAATTATGGGAATTCCATTCAAAATTGTTGGGGTATTTGGTGATATACATGAAGGTGAAACGCAGCGATTATATATTCCAATTTCCCTGGCTCAAAAAACTTTTATTACCCGAAGCAGGGTTGGTTCCATTACATTTACGGCAGGAGATGCCACTGTTGACGAAACCAATCAGATGATAGATAACCTGAGGCAGTCATTTGCCCATAAGTATAATTTCGACCCTGATGATACCCGTGCTATGTGGAGCTGGAATGCACTAAAAGAGTATCAGCAGATGCAGGCCCTCTTCAAAGGAATCAACCTGTTTGTGCTTATTATAGGAATATTCACCATCATTGCAGGGATTGTAGGGGTTAGCAATATTATGCTTATAGTGGTTAAGGAACGGACAAAAGAAATAGGCATAAGAAAAGCCATTGGCGCTACACCCTCGTCAATTATATGGCTTATTATTCAGGAATCAATATTAATTACGGCAATAGCCGGATATGCTGGTCTGCTTGCAGGAGTATTTCTGCTTGAGACAGTAGCCCGGATGATGCCCGCAACCGAGTTTTTCCGCCAGCCCGGTGTCGATTTCAAAATGGCTATAGGCGCCACATTAATGATTGTGCTGGCAGGTGTTATTGCAGGTTTTTTCCCCGCCCGTAAGGCAGCCAATATAAAACCCGTCGTCGCATTACATGACGAATAAAACAAGAAACTATGATTATTGATTACGACAAATGGCAGGAGATTTTTCACACGCTCAAGAAAAATAAACTACGTACCGGCTTAACAGCTTTTGGCGTGATGTGGGGTATTTTTATGCTGATTATCATGCTGGGAGCCGGAACTGGCCTGCAAAATGCTGTATATTCAGGAATGGGTGATTTTGCTACCAACAGTATGTTTATCTGGACTCAATCTACCACCATTCCCTATAAAGGTTTCCCAAGAAACCGCTCTTACCGGTTTGAACTCAATGACATGTATGCCCTGAAAAACAGCATCCCTGAAATTGATATTATTGCGCCAACTGTGCACGGCGGAGGCTGGCAGGCAAGGTCAAACGTGATCTACGGACTGCAAAAGGGTGCTTTCAGAGTGGAAGGTATTATGCCCGATGAAAATAAAATTGACCCCGTTGATATTTATAAGGGAAGGTACATCAATGAACTCGACAACATCAACAGGCGCAAGGTTGCCTTACTGGGGTATAGGGTTTATGAAGAGCTTTTTAAAAATAACGAGGAACCTGTTGATAAATACATTAAGCTAAATGGCACTTATTTTCAGGTAATCGGAGTTTACCGTTCAAAACATACCGGCGGATGGGGCGAATCACAAAATTCAATCATTTTTATACCTTTCAGCACTACCCAGCAAATTTATAACTATCCGGATATTGTTGATCATTTCTCTATTGTCGGCAAATCAAATGCAGATATCAGCATAATTGAAAAAAAGGTAAAAACCATACTGGCTCAGCGACACAGCATACATCCCGACGATAATGGCGCTTTCGGATGCAATAATGTTGGCAATGAATTCAAAAGACTCAGTGGTTTGTTTTTAGGAATCCGAGGGTTAATATGGCTTGTTGGACTGGGCACTTTGCTGGCCGGCGTAATTGGCGTAAGCAACATTATGCTGATTATCATCCGTGAACGCACGCAGGAATTCGGAATTAAAAGAGCCATGGGCGCCACCCCTCTAAAAATTATCTCTACAGTTATTTCCGAATCTGTTTTCCTTACCTCCTTCGCCGGCCTGATAGGCATGGCATCAGGAATATATATTGTTGAACTTGTTAATAAACTCATTGGCACACCAAAAACTAACGAAGTCATGTTTATGAATCCTGAGGTTGATTTCAGAATAGCCGTTATTGCCCTGATCATTCTGATAGTTTTCGGGATTTTTGCCGGTATAATCCCGGCAAGACATGCAGTGTCAATTAAACCTATTGAAGCAATACGTACAGAAAATTAATATCAACTTTAAAATATAATTACATGAAAAAGTTTATCTACATAATCTTTGGTGTCGTTCTGGTAGCAGCAATAATCGGAAGCTTTTACATGCTTTACCAGAAATCGAAAAAGAAAAATATGGTTTTTGAAACGCAGACTCCTTTCATTTCAAATCTGATAAAAAAATCAGTAGCAACAGGCTCGGTAAAACCCCGACGCGAGATTGCTATTAAACCCCAGGTATCAGGAATTATTGAGGAACTGTATGTTGAACCAGGTAATTACGTTAAAAAGGGCGACCTGATAGCAAAAGTAAAGATAATTCCGGATATGGTTTCATTGAATGCTGCTGAATCGAGGTTAAACAAAGCTCAGTTGCGTCTCGAAGATGCAAAACTGGTGTACGAACGCCAGAAGAAAATCTATGAGGAGGGAGTAATACCCGATGCTGAATTTCAGAAAGTAAGAATTGACTATAATTCTGCCCTTGAGGAAGTAGAAGCTGCCGAAAACAATCTTCAGCTTATAAAGGAAGGCATTACAAAAAAGTCAGGCCAGATATCCAACACCTTTATCCGGTCGACAATACAGGGCATGGTGCTCGATGTGCCTGTTGAAGTTGGCACATCTGTTATACAGGCTAACACGTTTAATGAAGGCACTACCATTGCTTCAGTAGCCGATATGGGAGAAATGATTTTTGAAGGAAAAATTGATGAAACCGAAGTAGGCAAAATAAAAGAAGGGATGAATCTGGAACTGACCATTGGAGCTATTGAGAACCAGAAATTTGATGCGGTGCTTGAATACATTTCGCCTAAAGGAGTGGAAGAAAACGGCACCGTTCAGTTTGAAATTAAAGCCAAAGTAAAACTGAAACCAAATACTTTTGTCAGAGCGGGATATAGCGCTAATGCAGACATTGTACTTGATAAGCGCGACAGTGTTATGGTAATTCCCGAGAGTCTGCTGAAATTTGAGGAAAAGAATGATTCAGCCTATGTTGAGGTGGAAACACAACCCCAGCAGTTTGAAAAGCGATACATACAGTTGGGCCTGTCAGATGGCGTCAATATCGAAGTAAAATCCGGGCTTTCATTAAACGACAAAATAAAGGGTGCTAAAAAAGAAACTGAAAAGAGCAAAAAAGAAGGACAAACAACATAATAAGTTATAATTCCAGCTAAGCACAATTTGTTGCATCATATCCGGAAAACAAATTACGGATGGGTTTATTGTAGGGTTAAGTTTGGCCCCGGGTAAAAAATCCGGGGCTTTTTTATAAACCCTAAATATGATGAATAAACAAATTCATCCGGGCGATTAAAAATTATTGTTGTAGGAGTTTTGACAAATAGGAGTGAATATTGATGGGGCTTAGCCCCATGCCCTGCATCTATTTTTGTCTTGACACAAAAAAGTCAAGGCTCAGGAAGTTTTCCCTAAAAACTACGGTTCGCCGGGCATGCGCAATACAACAGATAGCATGGTTGGCGGTTAATAATAACCAGGTGCTTTTGGTTACTTTTGTCTTGCGATGTACTCAGACTATATTGCTTGCATACGGATTTCTGAATGGATTGCTGGTTACGATACACCTTTTTCAATTAAAAAATCATTTCAGTATGGCCCAGTCTGCGCCTTGTTTTAAGACCAGATTAGTCATTAGGAGCCCTGCGAACTAATGACTTAACTGGGCTTAACCCCGATGTATTGAATGTCTCAATTTCAAACCTATTGTATTGATTAATAGCTCTTTATCGGTTACGCATTTTCTAATGCGAAATTTGGGATAGAAAAACTGAACATTTTTATATGATTTTACGTTAATATATTAATAAAGTAAGCTTATCAAATTTTTATTAACATTCATGGAAATATTACAATAATTGAATGTTAATAAAAAGGTTCTTTACATCGTGATAAACTGATAAAAATTAAATTTTAATTAATTAATTATCAGTTGTTTGAAAACGATGATTTACATCATTGACTCTGTTAACCAAGATCATTGAAATTAAATTGACTGATAACAGAGGATTTATTAATTTTATAACTGTAACGTTTTTTGAAATTTAATAACTAAAACCTCATGCCATGCTTGATGTAAAGTACAACATCAAAAGTTTAATTTCGAGCATCTATGAATGCCAGAAGAAAATTATTATTAATCGTCGTTTTATTCGGGATCTCGAAGCAGAGG
>JAJUGM010000256.1 GCA_029268165.1 Bacteroidota bacterium | reverse complement strand
TCATAATAAAAACCATTTTCAATAGCCGGACCTATTCCGAATTTAATTCCCGGGTATATCTGTTCCAACGCTTCAGCCATTAAATGGGCCGATGAATGCCAGAAAGCATGTTTTCCCTCAGGATCATCAAATTTATGCAGTCTAATGGAGGCATCTTCGTGAATAGGCCTGGTAGCATCCCACAACTCGCCGTTAACGCTCACAGAAACAACTTCTTTGGCCAAACCCTGACTTATCTGGCGTGCAATTTCAAGTCCGGTTATACCGGCCTCAAACTCTTTTATACTGTTATCAGGAAATGTAACTTTTATCATCTTTTTTAAACAAAGCTGCAAAGATAAAAATTATTCAATAAATTTAGAGCTTAAATACCATCTGATAATTAATATAATTATGAAACACACATAAAACCTTAATCACAAACCTGCCTGCCGGACAGGTCAGTAACAATGATTATTCGCACAGCCCGTGAAATAGCTTCATTGAGTTAACATTTGCGTCTATACAACCTTATAACATAAAAAATAAACAGATGAAAAAAATTACCTGGTATCTGATATTTAGCGTTCTGTTGGCATGTTTCAATTTAAATTCTACTTTTACGCAACAGCCGGTTATAACCCTTGAAAAAATATTCAAAGAAAGGTATTTTTACCCGGTATATATAGGCGAAATAAGATCAATGGCTGATGGCGAGCATTATACAGTTCTTGAAAACAATCAGCAGATTGTGCGCTATGATTATAAAACCGGCAAACAAAAGGATATTATTTTTTCGGTTTCCACGGCTGGAGTTCCGGAACTAAAAACCATATCAGATTATGCATTCAGTACTGACGAAAACAGAATGCTGATATCTACTGATGAAACATCTGTTTACAGATACTCTTCAGAAGCACATTATTTTGTTTATGACTGTAAAAATAAAAAAGCTGAACCTTTATTGAAAGAAAGCAAACAACAACTTGCTACCTTTTCACCCGACGGAAATTATGTGGCCTTTGTTTTGAAGAACAACCTCTATGTAAAAAACATAAACACAAATGAGATAAAGGCTATCACCACTGACGGCCTGGCAAATAATATTATTAACGGAGCTCCCGACTGGGTTTATGAAGAAGAATTTGGTTTTTCGAAAGCATTCTGTTGGTCGCCCGATAGCCGCAGGATAGCCTTTTATCGTTTCGATGAATCGGATGTAAGGCAGTATGAGATTACTTTTTACGAATCGCTTTATCCGAAAATATACCGGTATAAATATCCCAAGGCAGGAGAAAAAAATTCAGTTGTAACAATACACATAGCCGATCTTCAGACGGGTAAAACAATAACCGCATCAACAGGAAGCGAGACCGACCAATACATTCCACGCATCAAATGGACAATGAATCCCGATAAACTATGTATTATCAGATTGAACAGGAGGCAGGATAAAGTTGATGTATTAATTGCCGACGCTTTAACAGGCGGGTCACATGTGATTTACACTGAGACCAATTCACGGTATATAAGTGAGATAGATGACAATTATATTGTGTTCCTTGAGGACGGGAAACATTTTATCATTAAAAGCGAAAGGGACAGGTATTTTCATTATTATCGGTATAGTATTGACGGACAATTAATGAATCAGGTTACCCAGGGTGAATGGGACGTTGACAGGATTTTAGGCATCAACCATAAAGAAGGTATTATTTATTATACGTCAACTGAAGCGTCAGCGTTACAGCGTGATGTATATGCGGTAAAGGCCGATGGAACCGGTAAAAGGAAAATTTCTGCAAGAAGCGGAACCAACAGGGCGGAGTTCAGTGCTACTTTCAGGTATTTTATTAATTATCAGGCATCGGCCAACCAGCCTCCGTATATTACAGTAAATGACATTTCGGGCAGGGAATTAAGAATACTTGAAGACAATAATAAGCTTAAGGAGCGCATGACAGAATATAAATTTGCTGAAAAGGAATTTATAAACATACCTGTATCAGAAAATTTTATGTTAAACGCCTATATCATCAAACCGGCAGATTTTGTTCCGGGTAAAAAATATCCCGTCTTAATGCATGTTTACGGCGGGCCTGAATCACAGTCTGTTGCCGACGACTGGGATAATTCAATAGCATGGGAACAAATGCTGGTGCAGAACGGATATATTGTTGTATGCGTTGATAACAGGGGAACTGACGGAAGAGGTGAAGATTTCAGAAAAGCAACCTATTTGCAATTAGGTAAATACGAAACCGACGATCAGATAACAGCAGCCAGGTATATGGCTACCCTGCCTTATATTGATGCCGGTCGCATAGGTATATGGGGCTGGAGTTACGGCGGTTATATGTCACTGTTGTGTCTGCTTAAAGGCTCTGATATTTTTAAAATGGCAATTGCTGTTGCACCGGTAACCAACTGGAGGTTTTATGACAGTATATATACAGAAAGGTTTATGCGCAAACCTGAAGAAAATGCCTCAGGATACGATGAAAATTCACCCATTAACTATGCTGATAGATTAAAGGGTAATTTGCTGATCATTCATGGAACAGCTGATGATAATGTGCATTTGCAAAATACAATGGAATTTGCTGAAAAACTCGTACAGGCAGACAAAAAATTCGAGATGTTTTTATATCCTGATAAAAATCACGGAATATATGGTGGAAACACCCGCTTGCATTTATACCGCAAAATGACTGATTTTGTATTGAATAATTTATAGGAAAAAGCAGAATCTTACCACAAATTTCTTATCCTTATCTCAGTCGCCGTAAAATCTTTGAGTAAATTTAACAGTTCATCCGTTTTCGTATTGCCATAATGATAAGGGTACAGAATTTTGGGCTTAAATGCCCTCACTGCGTCTGCCACCATTTCAGGGGTCATGGTATAAGGCAGGTTCATCGGCAAAAAGGCAATATCTATATCAGGCAGGGATTTCATCTCAGGAGTGTTTTCAGTGTCACCTGCTACATATATGCGTTTGTCTGCAAATGTGATAACATAACCGTTGCCTTCGCCTTTGGCATGAAACGGGACATTCGTCGAGCGCATATGTACAATGTTATAGGCAGGAACCGCTTCAATGGCAATGTCATGACCGGCAACCTTATCACCATTTTTCATAACGATAGCATTTCTAATGCCTTTAATTTCTTCAAAACATTTTTGTGTAAGGTAAATATGTGTACCCTCTTTTTGAATTTTATTCAGGGCAACCGTATCAAAATGATCCCTGTGATGATGGGTAACCAGCACGATATCAGCTTTTGGAAACTGATTGTAATCAGCAATTTGTGAGGTAGGGTCAACCTGTATAACCAGCCCTTTAATCTCAAACATCAGACTTCCATGTCCGATGAAAGTAATCACCAGATTACCCTGTGCAGTTGTTATGGTATCTTTTCCAAAAGGTGCCACAGCATATTGATTTTGCATAAAAGTTATTAAAATTATTCCGGTTATCCATTTCATAAATTTAATTTTATGATAAAATTAAATCAAAGTCGAAAATATTTCCGAAATTTTTAATGTTATTTATTCAGGTAAAATAATTTTGAGCGACGCAGTCAAATTCCATACAGGAATGAAGAAAAAATTTCTATTTCAGTTTTTTAACAACATAAAGAATAAAATAATACAGATTTCCGGTTTTATTCCTTATTTCTTTAATGCAACAAGTCTGAAGAAATGCAAAAGTATCGACAATAATGCCGTTAAAGATTTTATAGTTTCTGTTATATTTGATAAAAAGCAATATCATGATTATGTGATCATTGAAAATCACAGGAAAAAACTGGAAAAAGATAAAACATTGATTGAAATGAATGATTTGGGTGCAGGGTCAAAAATTACATACCTACATTTCAGGACAATTGCCAATATAGCAAGGCATGCATCCGTGAACCAGAAAACAGGCCGTTTGCTTTATCGCCTTGCGCATTATTACAGTCCCGGTTTAATAATCGAATTAGGTACAGCACTTGGTATCAGCACTTTGTTTTTGGCTGCCGGTTGCCCATCGGCAAAAGTAATCACTATAGAAGCCGACAGGAACCTTGCTGCGCTTGCATCAGGATATTTCATGAATATGGGTCTAAAAAACATTTCTGTGATTAACAAAAGTTTTGATGAGGCTTTGGAAATGCTTCCACTGAAAATCATTGAAAAGACAATTGTTTTTATTGACGGGAATCATCAAAAAGAGGCAGTGATCAATTATGTCGGTTTTTTTAGCCGGTGCCTGCAATCAGGCAGTATGATGGTTATTGATGATATCAACTGGTCCGCCGGAATGCAGCAGGCATGGAAAGAAATAAAATATGATAATAGTTGTCCTGTAACCATTGATCTTTTTTATCTTGGGATTGTTTTATTTGAGCGGGCGTATAAGGAGAATTTTCAAATCAGGTTTTAGTTGTTAAAATAGAATATTACTTTTATATAAAATTACAGTTATATTGCATGGAAAAAATAATAACACTGGATAGCATCATAAAGGATTATTATCTGGGCAGTCAGGTTGTGAATGCCCTGCGGTCAGTTTCGCTGGAAATCGGGAAAAACGAATACGTTGCTATCATGGGCCCGTCAGGTTCGGGAAAATCAACCCTGATGAATATTTTGGGATGTCTTGATACGCCTACGTCAGGAACATACATCCTGAACAACAATGATGTAAGCAAACTGAATGATAATGAACTGGCGGATATCCGCAACAAAGAAATCGGGTTTGTCTTCCAGACTTTCAATTTATTACCGCGGTACACAGCACTTGAAAATGTTGTTCTTCCGCTTATTTACGCCGGTGTTCCCAAACATGAAAGGCAGCAAAGAGGCATGGAGATGTTAAGAAACGTCGGGCTTGAGGACCGGATGAATCACAAACCCAATGAATTATCCGGAGGCCAGAGGAAGCGTGTAGCGTTAGCAAGAGCTATGATCAACAATCCGTCAATAATTCTTGCTGATGAGCCCACGGGGAATCTCGACTCAAAAACATCGGAAGATATTATGGCTTTATTTCATGAAGTGCACCATCTGGGAAATACCATAATCATTGTAACTCATGAAGAGAGCATAGCCAGGCATGCACACCGCATAATAAGGTTACTTGATGGCCACATTGAATACGACAGAAGCAACGAGGTTCCGTTTGTTTCATTAAGCTAACAATCTGAATGGCTAATAGTTAAAATATTGAATTATAACATTATATTTGCTTCAATTACATGAAAATATATACCAAGAC
>JAJUGM010000255.1 GCA_029268165.1 Bacteroidota bacterium | reverse complement strand
ATTTGTATTAACTTGTCTTCATTTAGTATTTTCATGGGAACTTAGTTTTAAGTTGTTTTTAACCCTAAGTTCCCTTTTCTTTACTATTAAAATATTTAAGTTATTAACAACCTGTTAATTAATGCCCGAACTCACGTTAATTTAGTGGATATAATATGAGAACAAATGTTTATTTTTTTGTTGTTGTTATACTGTCCATTCTTTTTGCTTTCACACATGCATTAAATGGGCAAAATCAGCTATATTCAAAAAACAGCATTAAGGTTGGGTTGGGTATAGGAATATCTATGGGGAATAATACCGAAGGAAGCGGATTTGTTTATACAACAGGCTACCATAGAGAATTATGGAAAAACAGGTTGCGGTTAAACCCTAATTTCAGCATAGGGCATTACAGTTCAAAATGGATGCTGGATGCACGTGACCAATATTTTAATTCGATAAATATTGAAACAAATCTTTATTTTGACCTGATAAGGATAAAATGGTTTTCACTGGTAATTGGTTGTGGCGGCTTGATTAATAATTCACGCGGATTAAAAGGCACCGGAGGCGACCCCGAAGGATATACCGAGCCGCCTGCTTCGGAATACGTCAACGATTTTCATTTTGGAGGCTTTCTGGGAGGCGGATTCAGGATTAACCCTCCGGGTAAAAGAATAGCAGTTAATATCATGCCGGTTAATATTCATGTTGGCAATAATTACTTTGCTGAGTTCCATGCCAAAATTGAATTAGACGTAAAATTATGAGATGAGAAATTACTTGTGCAGAACTTCCGGTGCTCTGCAAAGGGATTTCATTTCAGCTGCATGTTTTTTCATTATTTGTATGGTTGTGGTATCGCTTGCATACACTGAGTTGAGCCCCTGCATTTCTTCGAGCGGATCACCAATGTATGCCCCGGCATTGTCAATAACCTCATCAATGCGATGAGGTTTTCCATACCCTCCCCATGCCCACACATTGGTTCCGGCCAGGGAGCCACCTTCTATTGCATTGGTATAAGCTTTATCGAACATGGCGCTGAGAAAAGCATCACGTGCAGTTACCCTACTGCCCGGCATGGCTTTGCAACTGTCGCGTTCCAGGCCAAATTCTTCAAGTGTTATGGGCTTACCCAGTTTCAATGCCATATCAGTATGCAGATTAACATACTCATTAGCTCTTTCTATTGATTGCTGAAGCGTGCCGTCAATATCACGGCAATTGAACCACTGCCAGTTGCGGGGCCAGAGGTGCAGGTTGGCATAGTCAATATACTTACTGTCATGAAGCTGGATAAATATTTCTTCTTTATGAAAACAACCTACTTTACCTTCGGTACCTGTAGTAACCAGATGATTGGTATCAAGGGAATGTATATAAGCGGCAGTTTCGTGCGCCCACCTTATAAAAGCAGGAATGTTTACTTCCCTTACGGGTACATCGGGACATGGGCGCGGTTCGTTTGAAAGTTCCCATGCCATTATAACGGGGTCATCCTTATAACAGACACCTGTAAGGGTATTCACGCGGTTAATCATGAAATGAATATGATTACGGAATAACTCATTTGCCTTTTCATTAGTATAAAATGAGGCGCTGTAATCCATGAATTTCTGCCATTCTCGCCAGTCAGTACCAACATTAGGATCAGGTATTTTTGTGCCTGTTACCCATGAAACATATTGTGCCATACCGCCTGACCATGGCCAGAAATTGGTAAGAAAAATTACTGCGTGCATGCCGCGTTTGCCCATTTCAGCCAGCGCAAAGTCAAGCCCTTCGAGCAGGCCTTCGTCATAAACACCGGGTTCGGTTTGAATAGCCCTGCTGATGGAACGGTTAAGGTCTGACTTTTCAGTCCCCCCGGCAATTCTGATATTAGTAATCCCCATTGCTTTCAACGTATCAAGTTCTCTTATCAGGCGTTCACGGCCTTCAGGTATTGCGCCCAGGTAGGCTGCATACCACATATTAACCCCAGTAAAATAATAAGGCGTGCCCTGATACATAAAATGATTTCCGGTAACCCTGATAAACGGCTGGGCACTGGATTTTGGTGAATAGTTGAGTATAATTAATAATGTAAAAAGGAAATGGTAAAGCTTATTCATGTGAGAGTTATTTTAAAAAATAAACATTCAGGAACGTTAATAAACAATGTGTTTTATGGCAGAACAGTTTTATCCGGTTCTCTGCCCAATTCCTGGTAAAGTTTTTTTCTGGCATCTTTGTCACCTTCAAGGATTTTATGTGCAGCTATTGCAACCGGTTCGGCATATTCACGGGGCACGCAGACAACTCCATCGCCATCAGCCACAATAACATCTCCCGGCCTGATCAGGACTCCACCAATGGTAACCGGTTTGTTATACGACTCAAGTTCATTGCGTCCGGGCCTGATACCCCTGCCACGTTTGCTCCAGTTGAGATATACGGGAATTCTTTGCATAATAATTTCATCGGTGTCCCTGATTCCGCCGTTGGTAACTATTCCACGGGCTCCTTTTTTAATGTAACCAAGGCTATTGGCCGAACCAACAGACCCGGTATCTCCGTCGCCCTGGACATCAAGCACCACGACTGACCCAGGTTTCAGCATATCTACCCATGGTTCGGGTGATATTTTATTGTACCAGTCAGACTCCCATTTTTTAAATTCTTCAGGGCTCATGGGGTTTCTTACCACTTTGTTGGTTGGTACATACCTTGCGGTTACTGCAATTCCGCATATACGATGCGTAAAGTTTTCAGTATCCTTCCATAAAGCTTCAATTTCCTGATCCAGAATGCCTGCATCGCGCAGTCCGACAATGTCCATACCATCTGCAACATCGGCTACCCTGAGGCCTTCGTAAAGCCTTAAAATCTGCTCATCAGTGGGCGCAGACACCGACTGTGAAAACCCAGCACCCCTAATATATAAAAGAATAACTAAAAAAAATACTGTTCTCCTTTGTTTCATATTTATATGGATTAAAGAAGAAAATTACTGGTAAATTATCAAAACTCTTTGATAATCAATTCATCAAGACTTCTTTTGGGTACATGATGCACACTGTATTCATCACGCCAGTATTCAATATTTCCTTCAGCATTAACCGGATCAATCACAATGGTTTCAGCAGGTTTTCCCAGCGCGATAATCAGAGGAATGTCATATTTTTCAGGTATTTCGAGTCTTTTACGCAAACTCACACGGTCGATTGATGCAATCATGCATCCGCCATAGCCATGGCTGACAGCTCCGAGCAAGATACTTTGGGCAGCAATCCCGACATCCACATCAATAGTTTTATGGATTTCAGTGTCACCTAAAATCATAATGTAAGCAGCAGGCCTTTCTCCTTCAGAAGGTCCGTCCCAATGCTTCAGGTAATAAGCCCATTTTAACATCGGAAAAATGATGGCATTCTTCTCAGGTTTATTGGAAATGAAAAATTTCAGGCCCTGTATGTTACCGCTTGATGCTGAAAGCCGGGCATAATCAACAAGCTGAGTAAGAACCTTGTCAGGTATCGGTTGGTTTTCATGAAACCGCCTGTAACTCCGGTTTTTCCGGATTATCTCATCGAAATTCATGTAAATAAATGTTTTAATGGAAAGAAAAAAACTGGATTGGTGTTTACTTACATTCTTAGTTTCTTAAAATCTTCTTTCATTCTTTCTAAATCCCTTATCCAGTCTTCAATATCCTGTTCGTGTTCCAGTTCCTCATTTAAAATAGTAACAGCCATCTGATGTGTGGTATGGTCTTTACCATTTGTAAAATCAGCTATTTCGCGGTAACGCTGAATAGCACAACGTTCCCCATTCAGGTTCTGCTCAAGGATAACCCCGACATAGGGATCATTGGGTGCGTCGTAACCGCAGCGTGCATGGCTGAACCAGTCTTTCGGATTGATTACAGGTGCGCCGCCCAACTGGATAATACGGTCAACCACCAGCACAGCATGATTTAATTCCTGATTGGCATGCAGTAATAATTCAGGTTCAATTTCGCTTCGCATAGGGCCTTCCATCAGCCTTGCCCCAATCCAGTATTGATAGTAGGCAAGCCATTCTTCTGAAAGGGCTGCATTGAGCTGCTTAATCAGAATATTGACATCAAAGGGTAAAATTTCTACTGCTTTATTTCCCATAGTTTTAAAGTTTAGTTATTCAATCGTGCAAAATACGAATTTAAAATAAATTTTTAAACTTATGCTTTTAATTAACCTGATAAACCTGTCAGGTTGGTTAATTTTTTTATACATCTTTTAATTTATTCAAATCGAGCAAATGATGATAAGAGCCTTCCCTAAACATGATTTTTCCACAGTCGGGACATTTGTTTTCCCTGCAGGGAGTGCCTCTGAAATGTGGAATGCGTATGTTGCAATGCACAAATACAATATTCTCCATCTTTATTACTGTGTTTCACGGGGTGAATGGTTTAACCTGATAATATTACCGGAGTTGCATTTCCTGCATCGTCTGGCAGGTTTAATCGATATCATGGTTTCATGGCAATTGAAACACCTGTACCAGTAATCATCAGTGATATATGTGCCACCCTGAATGAAAATGGCTTTGCTTTCAACAAATGCTTTGGCAATAGTCTTTCTGGCTTTGTCATATAACCTGGTAAACGTAGGGCGAGATATATTCATCTTTTCAGCAGCCTCTTTGTGTGTCAGATTTTCATAATCAGCAAGCCTTAAGGCTTCAAATTCTTCATAAAGTAATATCACAGGCTCGAGTTCACGCATCGGCACGCCAAAAGGTTTAAAACCTTCCATGGGCGGAGGCATCATTACTTTTCTGAACCGGCGGCGGTTAGGCATTATAATGTATTATAAATCAGATAAATTGAAAACTCATCAACAGTTTTACAAATACCAAAGGTAATAAAAAGGTATGAACATAAGTTCGTTAAACCCAAGTACGATGAATTTACAAATTTATTCGGGCGAATACTAATTATTGTTGGAGAAATTTTGGCGATTAAAAGTAAATGGTGATGGGGCTTTGCCCCATACCCCACATCCTTTTTTGTCCTGACACAAAAAAGGATGCAAAAAAAGTCAAGGCTCAGGCAGTTTTCCCTAAAAACTACGGCTCGCCGGGCATGCGCAATACAACAGATAGCAAGGTTGGCGGTTAATAATAACCAGGTGCTTTTGGTTACTTTTGTCTTGCTGTGTACTCAGACTGTAGTGCTTGCATTCGTGGTTTTGAACAGATTGATGGATACGATCAGCCTTGTTGCACTAAAATATCCTTTT
>JAJUGM010000254.1 GCA_029268165.1 Bacteroidota bacterium | reverse complement strand
CAGTACAATGTAATGCTCAGACAATCTAAAAGATTGCTTAACCTTGTCAACCAGCTGCTCGAATTATCAAAACTTCAGAAAGGTATTCTTAAGCTCCAGGTCAGACAAAGTAATTTTAATCAATTTATCCGTACTATTGTTTCAGCTTATGATTCGCTGGCCAAAGAACTTAATATTGATATGCAGATAATTGATAACTGTAAAAATATTTTTTTGTGGTTTGATCACGATAAGGTTGAAAAGATAATCACTAATTTGCTCACTAATGCTCTAAAATTCACTGAGAGCGGGGGAAAGATAAGAGTAACCATAACTAAAGCAGATAAAGAATTCGTTGAAGTAGTCATTAAAGATACCGGTAAAGGAATATCCTCTGAACATCTTAAAAGAATCTTTGATCCGTTTTATCAGGCAGATGCATTTCATAACAACAGATTCGAGGGTACAGGTATCGGCCTGGCACTTGTAAAAGAACTTGTGCATGTGCATCATGGCCAGATTAAAGTTGACAGTGCTCCAGGCAAAGGAAGTGAGTTCACCCTAAGCCTGCCTTCAAACAAATCAATGTATAATCCGGAAGAATTTTGTAATGATGCTTGTGAATTCTTTTCTGAGAAAGTTAATATGTCTTTTGTTGCGGAGCAGGAAAAAAATGATTTCACAAATGGTGTTAATATTACAAAAGATAAAAAGATTATCTTGCTGACAGAAGATAATAATGACATGAGAAATTATATAAAAATGTGCCTGGCCGATAATTACCAGATAATTGAAGCCCATGATGGCGAAGAAGGCATAAGAATGGCTTATGATTCAATTCCTGATATTGTTATTGCCGATATCATGATGCCCCGGATGAATGGAATTGAGATGACAAAAATCCTGAAAAATGATCAGCGGACATGTCATATTCCCGTTATAATACTTACTGCCAAAGCTTCGGAAGAAAGTAAACTGGAAAGCCTACAATCAATGGCAGATGAGTACCTTACCAAACCATTCAATGTTAAAGAATTAAAAATCAGAGTCGAAAATTTACTTGCTAACAGGGAAAGATTAAGAGAAAAATTCGGACGAACTATATCAGTTAATCCGCCAGAAATAACCGCAACGTCGCTTGATGAACAGTTCTTAACCAAAGCACTGACTGTAGTAGAAAAAAATATGGATAACAATGAATATAGTATCGAACAGTTTAGCAGGGAGATGGCAATGAGCCGTTCAAGCCTTCATCGAAAATTATTTGCATTGACCGGCCAGTCAGCAAGCGGATTTATCCGCTCCATCAGGCTAAAAAGGGCAGCACAATTGTTAAGAAAAAATTCAGGTAACATCTCAGATATAGCTTATCAGACGGGTTTTAATAACCTTTCATACTTTGCAAAATGTTTTAAAGAACAGTTTGGCGTTTTGCCATCTGATTTCAAATAATAACATTAACTTGCACCCGCAAAACTGAATTGATTTATATAAATATGGCATCATCAAACGAAAAACCGTTTTTATTTTCTGAATTTCCGCCTGTTTCAAAATCAGCATGGGAGGAAAAGATAAAGGAAGACCTTAAAGGAGCCGATTATGAAAAAAAACTAATCTGGAAATCTTTTGAGGGAATAAACATTAAGCCTTATTACCGTTATGATGACCTGAGTGAGCTTGGATGGAACGGTGATTCACACTATGAATTCCCTTATGTCAAAGCAGTAAAAAAGCAAGGTAACAAATGGTTTATCAGACAGCAGATTATTACTGAAGACGCCCCTGATGCCAATAAAACTGCACATGATTTAGTTGAAAATGGCGTTACATCACTTGATTTTTATCTAACCCGAAAATTTATTCTTAATGAATATACTATATCTGCACTTTTGGAAAGTATCCCCTTGTCATCAGTTGAAATTAATTTTTCCGGATATAAGGCTGAAGAATCAGCATTTTACCTCAGACATTATATACTTTCCGGGAATAAAAACAAGGAAATAAAAGGCACGGTTGATTTTGACCCCATAGGAAGGCTTTGCACCAAAGGCCACTTTAATGCCGACAATGAACAATGGTCGGTTGATAAAATGCTTGCATTACTTAACATATCAGAAGACATGCCTCATTTACGCATTATTGCAGTAAATACACGCCATTTTATTAATGCAGGCTCTTCAATAACTCAGGAACTCGGCTATGGACTGGCAATGGGAGTTGAATACCTTACGGCACTTACTGACAAAGGTACCAGCCTGAAAAAAGCCGCTGCAAGAATAGCCTTTAATATGGCTGTTTCTTCAAATTACTTTTTTGAAATTGCCAAATTCAGGGCAGCAAGATTATTATGGGATAAAATTCTAGGTGCTTATGACTCTTCCTGCAAAGAACCCATGTACATCCATGCTGAAACTTCAAAATGGAACATGTCAGTTTACGACCCTTATGTAAATATTCTCCGTACAACAACAGAAAGTATGTCGGCCATACTTGCAGGTGTTGATGCACTAACTGTCCTGCCGTTTGACCTGCCGTTAAGAAACCCGGCCGGACTGTCCAATCGTATAGCACGTAATCAGCAAATTATCTTAAAAGAAGAAGCCTATTTTGACAAAGTGATAGATCCGGCTGCAGGTTCATATTACATTGAAAGTTTGACAAAATCTATTGCACAGTCGGCATGGGATATATTTCTGGATATTCAGAACAGAGGTGGCTTTGTTGAATGCATGAAACAGGGAATCATACAGGCCGCAGTCAGCGAATCGGCCCTAAAACATATACAAGCGCTGACAACAAGGCGTGAAGTTATGGTTGGAGTCAATCAATATCCTGATATCAAAGAGGTATATCACGAAAGACCTCAGGATTATACAACAATTTGCTGCAACAAATTCAAAGAAGACAGCCGGCTTGCTGACAAGAATTTTTTTATACCCGATGAATGCATTTATTGTGACTGCGAGCCTGAAAATTGCAATTGCAGTTGCTGTAACCAATCCAACCGACTGGTGCAGCCCCTGAAAATGTTAAGGTTTGCTGTTGAAATTGAAAAAATAAGGCTTCAGACCGATTTAAGCGGGAAAAGGCCTAAAGTGTTTCTGTTAACTGTTGGTAACACGACCATGCGTAGAGCACGTGCACAGTTTACGACTAACTTCTTTGCCTGTGCCGGATATGAAACAATTGACAACATGGGTTTTACATCTGTTGAAGAAGGGATTAAAAAAGCACTCGAAAAACGCGCCGATATAGTGGTATTATGCAGTTCGGATGATGAATATGCTGAATTAGCGCCTGAAGCATTTAAGATGCTTAATGGCAAAGCCGTTTTTGTTGTTGCTGGTATGCCGCCTTGTGCAGAAGAGCTGAAATCAAAAGGTATTGAAAATTTCATCCATATCCGCTCCAACATAATTGAAACATTAAAGTTTTACCAACAAAAACTGAATATTGAACTATGAAAATAACACAGGCAATAATATTAACGGCTGTTCTTTCAGGCCTTTGTCAGTTCTGCCTTGCAGCTGAACCACTGCAGGCATATACCCGTGCATCCATATCCCTAAACGGCGAATGGAAAATAATTGTTGATCCTTACGAAACAGGCTATTACAATTACAGGCAACAACCTTATGATGAACAAAATAATTCATGGAGCGAAGGCTTTTATGCCGATAAAAAGATGGAAAATCCCTACGACCTGATTGAATATAATTTCGATAAATCACCTTCACTCAATGTCCCAGGCGACTGGAACACACAGAATCCACATTTTTTTTATTACGAAGGCACAATTTGGTATAGAAAAGTCTTTGATACACCGCAAATAAAAAACGGTGAAAGGCTTTTTCTGTATTTTGGCGCCGTAAATTACCGTGCCGATGTTTATCTCAACGGAAAAAAACTGGGTGTTCATTTAGGGGGCTTTACGCCATTTCATTTTGAAATAACAGGAATGCTAAGGGAAAAAACAAATTCGCTTGTTGTTAAAGTCGATAATAAACGCTTTAAAGAAGGCGTGCCAACTGTAAATACCGACTGGTGGAACTATGGTGGCATTACCCGTGATGTTAAACTGATAATATTACCAGCATCGTTTATACGCGATTATTTTATTCATCTTGAGTCAGTAAAGAGCAGGCTTATCTCTGGATTTATCAATATTGACCCTGCTGAAGCGGGGAAAAAAGTCACCATTAGCCTGCCTGAACTTAATTTAAAAGCAATTTCCGTTACTGATGACAAAGGTATAGCCCGATTTTCGATTGTTGCCAATAAGCTTATTCTATGGTCACCTGAGAAACCTAAACTTTACAAGCTGATTATTACAATGGGCAGTGATACACTGACAGACGATGCAGGCTTCAGGACAATTAAAGCCTCAGGCAGGCAAATATTCCTTAATGACCAGCCGGTGTTTTTAAAAGGAATATGCATACATGATGAATATGCTGCTGAAGGCGGAGGCCGTGTAAACAGTGCATGGAAGGCTGAAAAGTTAATTTCCTGGGCTCAGGAACTTGGTTGTAACTTTGTCAGGCTGGCTCATTATCCGCATAGCGAAGATATGGTGCGTATTGCCGAAAAAAAAGGCATCATGGTATGGTCTGAAATTCCGGTTTACTGGACGATTGATTTTGAGAACGAAGCTACATATAATAATGCTGCGAACCAGCTAACTGAAAATATTCAACGTGACCGTAACCGGGCAAACATAATCATATGGTCACTTGCCAATGAAACGCCTGTAAATGAAAAACGTACAATGTTTATTACACGTCTGGTTGATAAAGCGCGAAGCCTTGATAACACAAGACTTATCAGTGCAGCCCTTGAAAAGCATTACCTTAATGATACCCTGGCTGCTGTCGAAGATCCACTTGCAAGTATTCTTGATGTTGTAAGTTTTAATGAGTATATAGGTTGGTATGACGGGCTTCCCGATAAATGTTTGCGTGTAAAATGGCATATACCCTATGATAAACCCGTTATAATCAGTGAATTCGGAGGAGATGCAAAATATGGGTTAAGAGGCGGCAGGTTTGACCGTTGGACTGAAGATTTTCAGGAAGATATTTACATTAAGACCCTGATTATGATTAAACAAATTGAGGGTCTGTGCGGGTTATCCCCATGGATACTTGCCGATTTCCGGTCGCCACGCCGCCCGCTTGGAGGCATACAAGACGGTTTCAACCGTAAGGGATTATATTCTGAAAAAGGAGAAAAAAAGAAAGCATTTTATATACTGCAGGATTATTATAAAAATGCCAACAATAAAATGGAAAAGTAAAAAATTGTCTTAAACGAATTATGAAACCTG
>JAJUGM010000253.1 GCA_029268165.1 Bacteroidota bacterium | reverse complement strand
AAGCAATATTTCTTACAGTCTTAAAATATTTTAGCAATGATTTTGCTTTCTGAACACCTACCCCTGGAATGGCCTGCAACATGGCAATTTTTTGGTGTCTGTTATTTACTATTGAGTTTTTCTGAACATATTCGTAATAAGATATTTTTTTTCTGGCATGTAATGCTTGTAATTGGCGTGCTATCGAAGTTATGATAAACAGGGTTTCTGAATAGCTCCCTGACCATAATACAGGTATTCCAGCAATTACAGTTAGATAAACCATTACCCCTGTTAAAGCGTGAGGATTGAAATTTCTCTTTACTTCCTTCCCCTGAATGTCTTCATTGATAAATAATCCAGGCAGCCTGTTTGTAGCTATCCTTTGCGCCTGCCTGAATATCCGGCTATCTTTTACCGACGCCATAAAATCAGCTACTGTCTTCCTCTCGATAATAATTTTATTGTCAATGATATAGTCGCCAACTGATAACTGTGTTTAATGCACATTGATATTTTCGGGCAACTGTTCAATATATTTCCTGTTCGCTAAAGTGCCTTCACGAAAATCTATTTTTATCTCAACAGTTATTTGTCTATCCTGCATAACGATACTATAAATGTCAGGTTCAATAGCAAAACCAGCAAAATATTATCGTGCTCTATCAGCGGATTCCTCTTTTGATTTTTCAACAATTTTTACCTGCCCCGAATTTTCAATAGCTTTTATAGTAATTTCCTTTGTGTTTTGTTCAGCACTTTCTGCCTTCTGTAAGGCCTGTTTTAATTGTGCCTCAAGGTCTTTTATTTTTGCCTGAAGTGATTCAATATATATGTTTTTTAGTTTCACTTCACCTTCATGCTCTTTAAGTTTTAACTGAGCTTCAAATTTGTATTCTTTTTCAAGTTTTGCAGTAGTTTCTTTTATAGCATTTTGAACCGCTTTTTCTAGTTCAGTTGAAAATGATTCGGCTTTTTTTCTAAGATCAGCCAATTCGGTTTCCGCTTCTTTTAAAGCCTGTTCTCTCGATTTTATCTCATTTTCAAATGTAATACGCTTTTCATTAAGCTCTTTCTCAAGGGTTGCTTTTTTCTGATCATAAATATCTTTTTCCTTTTTTCTTGTGAGCTGTAAATTATATTGGTATTCTTCTTCCTCGCGTTCTCTTTTTTTCTTTAATTCCAATTCAAGTTCTTTATGTTTGTCTTCCAATTCCTTCAGTTTGGTTTCGTACATCTTACGTTTCTCGGCCATTTCATTGTCGAATTCCTGCTTTTTCTCTTTTTGTGCACCGAGAATAGCTGCCAGCGAATCAGCCTCAGCATTTATCTGATAAAGCTCATTCAGCCGTTTTTCTTCCAACAGCGAAGCTTCCTTGATTTTGTTCAGTTTTCTTATTTCCCCTATAAGCCCCTCTTCAAGTTTGTCAAGTAACGTACTAATTTCAACCTTCAGGGCACTGATTTGTTGAATAATTTTTTCATCCGAAATATCACTAACAATTGCCATGGTTTCCTCTCGTGACTTTTTTTCCTGCATTGCTATTGGGATATCCTGCTTTGACTGTTTAATTCTCTCCAGCAATTCGTTATAGGCATTTAAGATTTCGTTTTTGGTACCTGTTGACGATATTTTTTTCTCCACGTTCCTGCTGTTTTTCTCAACTCAAAAATATGCAAATGTTTCTTAAACTATATAGTATTTCGGTTCTTTTTTAGTAATGCTTTTTATATTAATACCTTCTATAAAAATACTCGTATTAAATAATTTCTTTTAACATCTCCCTATCATTTATAACTTTATCTTACCAAAAAATACTCTATGCGTGATTTCACCTTTCATATTTTTCGCGAACTGCTTCAGGTGCTTAAGCAACGATATAAATTTCAGCCTTTTGCTGAATTTCTAAAAGCTCCTGAACATTATGCAGTTATTCTTAGACATGACGTTGATGCACGAAGCCAGAATTCTCTTATAACAGCTGATATTGAAGCCTCGCTTGGCCTTCAGGGCACTTATTATTTCCGCATGGTACCATCGAGTTATAATGCCGAGGTAATCACAAAAATCGCATCCCTTGGCCACGAAATAGGCTATCATTATGAAGACCTTTCTGCAGCAAAAGGTAATTGCGAAAAAGCCATACACTTTTTTGAACAAAATCTGGCAAAGCTTCGCCGTCTGGCTCCCGTTACAACAATCTGCATGCACGGAAGCCCCCTATCAAGATTCGATAATCGCAGACTCTGGTACAGATATGATTACCACCAATTTGGAATCATTGGCGAGCCTTATCTCGACCTTGATTTCGGCCAGATATTATACCTCACCGATACCGGCCGGCGATGGGATGGAAAAAACGTAAGTGTCAGAGATAAAATATCAGAAAATGTTTATAAAAAATTTAGCTTTCATTCTACCTTCGACGTTATCAAAGCGGCCAAAGATAACAATCTGCCCGCGAAAATAATGATAACAGTTCATCCTCAACGATGGGACGACCACATTTTGCCCTGGATCAAAGAATATATAATGCAAAACCTGAAAAATCTTATAAAAAGAGCTGTTGTCAGGTCAGACTCTTAAGCCATAAAAGAACGAATACTGTTCATTACTTTGTCAATTGATTTCAGTATTTGTTTACATGACTAAAAAACTCTTTTAGCCCACATATAATGACATGCTCTTTAATTAAATAAGAAGCGTCGGCTGGTATGATTACATAAGTATCCATGGGCCCGATTTGTTCCATCGCATTCCAGAATCCCTTGCCTAGATAGGGCGAAGTCGATGCTTTACATTCCACAGCAATTATTTTGTTATTCCTGACCAAGACCAAGTCTATTTCATCACCTGACGATGTCCTGTAAAAATTATAACTCCATTCACGTAAATTTGTTATTATGTTTTCAGTAACAAATCCTTCCCATGAAAAACCAAATAAAGGATGACCTAAAAGATCGTTAAATGTATCAACTGATAAAAGCCTGTGGAAAATACCTGAGTCACGTATGAGTAATTTGGGCGATTTAACCAAGCGTTTCCTGACATTAGTAATGTAAGGCTGAATGGTACGGAAAAGAAAAGTATTCTCAAACAAATCAATATAATTTCTAATAGTGGTATGTGATAGTCCTATAGCCTCTCCAATTTTTGAACTGTTGAGAAGTTGTGAATGGTTATGCGCACACATCTGCAAAAATCGCCTAAGCTGCAATGCCGGAATTTTAAACCCAAACTGGGGTATGTCTCTTTCAACAAAGGTACGGATAAAATTATCTCTCCAAATCTTGCTTTCTTCATCTGATGCACTAAGGTAACTATTGGGAAAACCTCCTCGTAACCAGAATTTTTGCAGCGAATAATCAGGTAAATCTCTTATTTCATTAATTTCAAAGGGCGTTAATTCAATAAAACCAATTCTTCCAGCTAATGTTTCAGATGTTTGCTGAATTAATTCACGTGAGGCCGAACCTAATAAAATAAAACGCCCGTTTCGCCTGTCTTTGTCAATAACACTTCTTAAGACTGAAAAAATATGAGGCGTCATTTGTATCTCATCCAGACAAATTGTAGCTTCTTTATTGGATTCAAAAAATAAAGTCGGCTCAGATAATTTGTTCAGATCATTTATGTTCTGCAAATCAAGATAAACAAATGAGGAAAATTTGTGCGCCAGCATTTTAATTAATGTTGATTTTCCACATTGACGAGGGCCAAGTATTGCAAGGGCAGGAAATATATTAAGATATTGAAATACTGTAGATTCTATGCTTCTTGAAATAAATTTATGCATTTTGCAATTAATATTTTCAATTTGCATAAAATTATACATATTTCTGATATAAAATAAATTGCCAGTGTAATTTTTTATATTCTATCTGAAAAAATTACTCCTTTTACAACTAACAATGGAATTTAAAAAAAGTAAAGTACTCCTAAACTCCAAACTCAGATAGAAAAGCAGGTAAATCCTTATAACTGACTAACCTGATACCTGAAATGTCAATGGATTGATCTCCGGCATAAATTATATATCTAATTGATTTACCAGTGTTTCCCGGAAAATTTTTAAAATTTCTGATAAAGTCTTTGTTAAATGTTTCCCCGGCTTTTATCTCAGCAAGTATCATTTCTCCATTCCCTTTTTCAAGTATGCAGTCTATTTCCGTACCGTTACTTTCCCTCCAGTAATATAACTCAGGTCTCTTTCCTGAATTGATTTGCCACTTTCGTACCTCCGCAATAATCAGGTTTTCGAACAAAGATCCGTAAAGATAATGTGTTTTAAGCATTTCAGGACTTGTTATCCTGAGTAAAGAGCAGGCAATGCCTGTATCATAAAAATAGATTTTTGGCGATTTAATCAGCCTTTTATTATAATTCCTGTAAAAAGGAGGCATTTCAAAAATAATATAACTTGCCTCAAGGACAGATAACCAGGCCTTGGCAGTATTTACAGAAATACCGGCATCATTTGCCAGTGCTGATAAATTCATGATTTGCCCGATACGGCCTGCACACAAACCAAGAAATCTGGAAAAAGAATTCAGATTTTCAATAGATTTAATTAACCTTACATCTCTTTCTATATAAGTCTGCAGGTAAGAAGGATAAAAATCGTCAGGTGAAATATTTTCACTATATATTCTCGGATAAAAGCCATTATATAATGTCTTACAAATATCTTCCGAAAATCCGGAAATCTCTTCCACTGAAAAAGGTAATAAATGGCTGACATGTACCCTGCCGGCAAGTGATTGCACAATATGCTGATTCAGCAGAAAACTCTGAGATCCCGACAAAATATATTGACCCGGAATCCCTATTTCATCTGAAACTACCTGAATATAACTAAACAGTTCAGGGATATTCTGTGCTTCATCAAAAATAACACCTGCGCCATTGGATTTAAGAAATCCTAAAGGATCAGACAATACAAGATTTCTAATATCAATACGTTCAAGATTAACATACTTAAAATGTGAAAATATTTTTTTCAGTAAAGTGGTCTTTCCGGATTGTCGGGGACCCGTTAATGAAAGAACCGGAAATTTCTGAATTACTTTTACAAGATGAGATTCTATCTGACGTGAATAATATTTCATGTGATTTTATAATAGGATTGCAAATTTACATATTTTAATTGAAATACAATATCGTTTAACCCGGATTAGTCATTAGTTCGTTTCGCTCCTAATGACTTAGGTGGGTTTAACCCGTAACACCGCAATAATTTACGTAATAGGTATTTGAATTTTATCAAGAAGGAATTGCGTTTTTCTGGTAAATTCAGCAACACGCCATTGTTGATTAATTTTAATACATTTAATTTCTGACAAATGCATAAGAAGGTCTTT